>NZ_BBCC01000128.1 GCF_001311845.1 Desulfosarcina cetonica JCM 12296
TGGTCGTGTTTTAAGACAACCGGGTGACGAAGGAAACCATGCTGTTTCCCGCGTCACCCGGCGACAGTGATTCATTTATTCCGGTCGTGCCCAACCATGAAGATAAAATTTGACGATGTTCAGATGGGCACGGGGGTTTATTTGCGTTGGATCTTGACCACCAGATAACCGGCGTTGCGACGCTTGATCAACAGCTGGACGGATGGGCTGTCCTTGCTCTTTTGCATCAGTTTGACAAAATCATTACGGTTCTTGACCACTGAATGGTTGATTTCCTTGATGATGTCACCCGGTCGGACATCGGCCTCCTGGGCCATGCTACCGTCTTTGATATCGGTCACCAGCACACCGTTCTCCTTGCCATCGATACCGAAACGGCGGGCCAGGTCGGAATCCAGGTCGGTCACGTCGATTCCCATTTCCTCACTATCACGACTCTGAGCGGTCAGGTTCCTCTCGTCGTCATCCCGTTTGGCAAGGGTTACGGTCAGGGTTTGCCGCCGGCCATCCCGGATCAACTCAACCTTGGCCTTGTGCCCCACATCGGTGTTGGCAATCATGGAGGAAAGCTCCCGTCCCGTGGAAACCGACGTCCCGTCGACGGAAAGGATGACATCGTTGACCTTGATACCGGCCCTCTCCGCCGGATCACCTTCAAAAACCTGGGTCACCAGAACCCCTTTTTTCGCTTTCAAACCATAATAATTCGCCAATTCCGGAGTCAGGTCCTGAATGCCAACGCCCAGCCAGCCGCGCGTCACCTCCCCCTTGTCTTTAAGCTGCGCGATAATCCCCCGTGCCAGGTTGATCGGAATGGCGAAACCAATCCCCTGCCCGCTGGCGATAATGGCGGTATTGATGCCCACGACTTCGCCATCCATATTGACCAGGGGGCCACCGCTGTTTCCCGGATTGATGGACGCATCGGTTTGAATGAAATCATCATAGGGCCCCGAACCGATGATCCGGCCTTTGGCACTGACGATACCCGCCGTGACGGTCTGCTCCAGGCCAAAGGGACTGCCGATCGCCACCACCCAGGTGCCGACCTTGACTTGGTCCGAGTTCCCCAATGGCAAGGGGGCGAGATCCTTGGCGCCCTTGATTTTGATGAGCGCCAAATCCGTTTTCGAATCCCGCCCCACCAGCTCGGCGTCAAATTCCTTGTCATCGGAAAGAATGACCTTGATCTGATCCGCATCCTCGATCACATGGTTGTTGGTGACGATATACCCTTGTTTATCGATGATAAAGCCAGACCCCAGGCTGCGCTGTTTAAAATCACGCTGCGGGCTATCTCCCCGAAAAGGACCGAAAAACTCATCAAACGGATTGCGCTTGTTGCCATATGGGCTGCCGAAAAAATGACGGAAAACCGGGCTTCCGCCCTTCATGATCTTTACCGTACGAATATTTACCACCCGGGTTTGGCAGCCTCGGCCAACTGGCTGAAGCTTTCCGGTGCGGAAAAGGCAGCTGCATTACGCACCCCCAGTGGAGCGGTCCAAGAAACCAGGGAAAGTGCCACAATCAGCGCAAACATGCGAATCGCAGCTAAGATACCGTTGAATCTGATCATTACAACCTCCTCAAAAAATCAATCGTTGATAATGGTTTTGTCTTCTTTCAGATAACACTTCTTTCAGGTCATGCTTCATTTTATTTTGTGCGTTGTAATCTTGGCGGGTGACGATAAGGTGACGGTATTATTACCAAACGGTAATATTTGACCGATCCATCAATATTCGAAAGGCTCTGGGATGAAACAGGTGTCGGCCGTGCGGCCCTGACGATGGACGTCAATAGCTCGACGACATATCCTGTGAAAAATCCTCAGATAGGGGTCGAAGCTGTGCTCTCAGCGCGAGACCGATCTGCTCCATGCGATACGGTTTTTTGATATACTGTCCCGCCCCCAGGCGCTGGGCTTCCAGAACCCGTTCAGATTCGGAAAATCCACTGGCAATGATCGCTTTTTGTCCTGGAACGATGCTCAAAATCGAACGATAGGTCTCCAGACCGTCCATTTCCTGATCCAGGATCATGTCCAGAATCAGAATATCCACCGGCCGACTGCTTATATAATCGATTGCCGCCGGACCGCTGGAAACCGTATGGACGCGGTAATTAAGCCGTTTTAGCATGAAGGCGGCCAGGTCGCGTTGTTCCTTGATATCGTCCACCACCAGCACCATCTCACCGGCACCGCGGTAGCTTTCGAGCGGCAGGGTGTCTTCCTCCGCCGCCAGGTTCTGACGGGTGATGGGAAAATAGAGATCAAACGTGGTTCCCTGCCCTTCGGTGCTGGAAGCATCAATGTAGCCCCCATGGTCCTTGACGGTACCCCAAACGACGGCCATGCCGAGTCCCGTGCCGCTACGGCCCATTTTCTTCTTGGTATAAAACGGCTCAAAGATTCGTTCCAGGTCCCGGGCGGAAATCCCAATACCGGTATCCATCACCCGCAGCCGCACATATTCCCCCTCGGGAACCATCTCGAATCCTTGCAAGGGACGATCTAAATAACAACTCTGGGTACCCAGGTAGATTTCACCGCCGTTGGGCATGGCTTCGGCGGCATTGGTCACCAGATTCATAATGGTTTTACCCAGGTGTACCGTCGACCCGATCGTGTTGAAGACGGCCGGGGCCAGCTCCGAAATAACCGTTACCTGGGGGTGGATCGATTCGAGACGGGCCAGCTCCGGACTGTTCAAATAGTCCTGAACAATATGATTTAAGTTAATCACGTCGGTAACCGCCACCCCTCGCCGGGCCAACGTCAATAGATCCTGCACGATCGCGGCGGCCTTCTCACCGGATTTTTGAATGGTTTCGACGATGACACGCATTTCGCTATCTTCGGGGATATCCATCAAGAGCAACTCGGGGTACCCCACCAAGCCGGAGAGGATATTGTTCAGATCATGGGCCACACCACCTGCCAACGTGCCAATGGCCTCCATTTTGCTGGCGCGTTGCAGCCGGGATTCCATCTCTTTCATCGTGGTAACGTCCGTCGCGACTTGGAGCTGAACCAACTGCCCATCGTCCCAAACGATGGCCCGGGCATAATAAATGTACCAGTGGCCGTTGAGGGGGTTTTTTTCCTCCCATGACTGGCTCTCCGTCGGCGTGCCGTCTTCATCGATCAGCAGATGGTTCTTGCAACGGTTACAAGGCGCTGTGCGGCCATGGATGACCTCGTAGCAAGGCCTGCCGACGATATCATCGCCAAAGGTCTGCCGCATGTGACGATTGGCCAGGACGATCTGATGGTTCTCGATACCGGTGACGAAAATATCGGCGTCGATACTGTCAATGATCGATTCAAGCTGCTCATGGCTGGTGCGCACCCGCTGCTCAGCCTGTTTACGTTCCATGACCTCCTTGTTGAGATCGCGGTTGATCCGCTGAAGTGCCGCCGTGCGTTCCTCCACCCGTTTCTCGAGGTTCCGATTGATGTCCTCGGTCTTGTCCTTCTCTTTGTTCAAAAGGTAGTTGAGATAAAAACTCTTGCGCTGTTGCGTCTCAATGGAATAGCAGATGAGCATCCCCAGACAGTTGATCCCCAAAAAATGGGTTCCGGAAATCAACTGAATCACGGTACTGGCATTGAGCACCCAGACCAGGACGGCTTGGTATCCGGCAATCACCAGAAGTCCGGCAATGGAGGCGGTGACAAAACGAGCATGGATGAAGGTATATCCGAAAAAAACGCAAAAAATGGTTCCCACACCATAAAAGAAGGACTCCGGTGACGGCGTGATGCTCACCATGGCCAAGTAGGCGAATCCGGTGACGACAATGTAAAAGGCATTGATGGGTTGCCAAAGCCGCCGGTAGGCCTGGGTGTACGAAAAAATCAAGCCGGCCAAGAAAACGGGACAAACCAAGAAATAGCGGATAAACCACAGTTCGAACTTTTGTTCCGGAAATACGTACGCGTCTAATAAACCGAACACACTAAAAAACAGGATCGCATACAGCTTGCATCGGCGCACATGGTCAAGGGAGTTGGAAAAATAGGCGTCCCAAAACGGTTTTTCCAGGCTCTTAAACGTTCCGGTAAATCCCAGGGTGATGGGATTCAGGCTGACGCGCAAGCGACGGTAGGGAATGGCGACATCGGCTTTGTTCTGGGTAAAGTTCATGGTGCTCCGTTGACAATCATCAATTGACCCCATCAACCCATCAGGGCAAACACAGCTTCAGGACGACATGTATTATCGGCAATGGCTCGCGGGCATGTTCGAAGCGCACATCCCCCATGGGTGACCCGTGTTGGGCAACACCTATCCAACGGCTCAATCGCCAGGGTTGGTCTGAATTTCCGGCAACCCAGACAGGTGGAGGGTAAACAGACTGCCCCGGCCGGGCTCACTAACGACATCGACACAGCCGCCATGGGCCTGGGCAACCGCTTGAACCAGGCTCAATCCCAACCCACTGCCGTTGGTTGCCCGACTCTGGTCACATCGAAAGAAACGGTTAAAAATATTCGGCAAATCGTCGGCCCCAATTCCGATCCCGCTATCTTTTACAGAAATGTTAACTTTCTCCTTATTTGTTTTATCATGATCGACAGAAATTTCAATCGTTCCGGGTGCGGGCGTATATTTGATCGCATTGTCCACCAAATTGGCCATGGCACGCTGCAATAGGCGCAAATCACCGGAAACCAGAACGGTATCCGGTGCCGTGCAAGTCAAGGTGAGGCCACCGTCTTCCGCCAACGGAACAAACAATGTCTTTGCCGCACGCGCCACGTCAGCAATGTTCACCGGCTGCATGTGGGTTTCCGAGACGCCGGCATCGGTCTTGGATATCATCAGCATGGTGTTGATCATCTCCAGCAGCCGATCGCATTCCTCGATGGTGCTGGCGGCAAGGGCGTCGTCTTCGCAGTTGTCATACGGCCCCGCCGCCAGACTCATTTCAGCCATGCCACGAATTCGGGCAACCGGACTTTTCAGATCGTGGGCGATATTGTCTCCCATCTCGCGAATACCGGCCACCAGTTTCTCAATGCGGTCCAACATCTGGTTAAACGTGACCGCCAGCCGGTCAATCTCCTCATGGCGGGCCATGATCGGCACGCGCTGGCCAAGGTCGGTATCAGAAATTTTACGGGCGGTACGGGTCACCGCTTCAACCCCTGAAAGCGCGCGCCGGGCCATGAACCAGCCGACTCCCAATGCCGTTACAATCAGTGCGGACATGGTTAAAAAAGATCTTTTTGAAGATGGCGATAAAGGTCGTATCACTCTCCATGGAGTAGCCCAATTGGGCCACGACCCCCCGCCCGATAATGCCGTAAGCGATGCGCACCCGGTCCGGTCGTCCGGGGATGGTTAGGGTTTCGTAAACCCGAACGGCTCGCCCCTCCACCAACCGCCGCACAGCCGCGCGATTGATTCCGATGGTTTGCCAATAGGACATGTTGGACGAAGAAAAGGCGACGCCACTAGGGTACAACAATCGGAAGAAGATCTTTTTTTCGCCGGCGGCCTGGGATTCAATCAATACGGCCGACTTAACCTCTTGAAGCCCTTGAAGGTTGAAAATGGCCTCGAACTCAGAAATTTTGCCGGACAACTGACTGTCCAGGCGCTGTCTCAGGGTGTGGGCAATGAGCCCGTAGAAAAAACAAAGGCGATTCCGGAGGAGAGCGTGAAGATCAATCCGTACCAAAGCGTCAATCGAAAGGAAAGCGTATGGGGCCATCTAATCGTTCTGGCGAAGGACATAACCAACCCCACGGACCGTGTGGATCATTTTTTTATCGAACCCCTTGTCAACCTTGTCCCGAAGCCGACAGATCCGGGCCTCCACCACGTTGGTCTGTGGATCGAAATGGTAATCCCAGACATGCTCCATGATCATGGTCTTGGAAACCACCCGCCCGGCATTTCGCATCAGATACTCCAAAAGGGAGTATTCCAACGGCTGCAAGTCAATCTTATTGCCGTCGCGGCGGACTTCACGGGCCAGCATGTCCACCGTCAGATCGCCGCATGACAGCCGGGTCGGCTCCGTGGCGCCGCTAGCCCGCCGGATGAGGGCTTGAACACGGGCCAAGAGTTCCGAGAAGGCAAAGGGTTTGCTCAGGTAATCGTCGCCACCGGTCTGAAGCCCCTTGACCCGATCGTCAATCTCCCCTTTGGCACTGAGGATGATTACCGGCGTCATGACTTTTTCCCGTCGCATACGCCCGATCAGGGCGAGGCCGTCCATTTTCGGCAGCATAATATCGACCACGACCACGTCATACGGTTCCGTCACGGCCAGATCCAGGCCGGCAACACCATCGGCAGCCCGGTCAACGGCAAAACCCTCGGCTTTGAACCCCTTCTGGATAAATGAAGCGATCTTGTCATCATCCTCGACCAACAAAAGGCGCATTGTCTTCTCCGTTATGGATTCTTGGTAAAAGGTAAGCCCAATATGGGTCCAATGGTCAAACATACGTCTGGAATATAACCGCCGGCGCTCTTCTTGGCAAGCCGGAACTCAAAAAAATAGCGTAAATGCAAGGCCTTAAACACGATCGGCAATTTGCTTGACAAATGGGATGGTCACTGAGACAGTGGGCGGCAATCAAACATGACGGATTCGTAAAAAAGCAGGAACACCCTATGCCACCGATCCAAACCTTGACCATCGACTGGAAAGGCATATTTGTCGAGCTGTGCCTGGGGCGCGTCAGCCCTTCCCAACGCAAAGCGATTTCGGTTCACACGCCGGACCTGGAAACGGAAGCCAAAATCGCCTGGTACGACAATACCGATCTGCTCAAATCCATTTTCAAGGTGGACAACTGGTGGTCGGTCGACGATCTCGACCATGCCATGGGGCTTGTTTTTGCCGACCGGGATGCCCTTGATCGTCAATTGAAGCGGATCGCCTACACCATTGACGGGCGGCCGGTAACCGTTGATCCGGAGGCACTGCAGCTTAGCATCTATGCGCCAGAAGCCCTGCCCCCCCTTGACACGGATGAACGTATCATCTGCCACGGGGCGAAACGGGAGGCCGTCTTGCATCTGAAGGCCGAATTCAGCCCGCCCTTTGATCCGTCATTGATCACGCTGTCCCTGCTGCGCTACCCGGATATCGGTTACATCCTGATCGATGTTGACTATGATGGACATGATGAAATCCAGTTTACCTGGGGAGCGACAGACTACATGAAACCGCAATTTTTCGGAAGGAACCATTTTCATGACACTGCAAGTTAAGCTCAAGGAAGACCTGAAGGTCGCCATGAAAGACCGGGATGAGACCAAGAAGGAGGCCCTGCGGGTTGTTATGGGAGAGATGGCCCGTTTGGACAAGAAGCAGTTCCCGGACGAGGAGGTGGTCAAGATCTTGAAGAAATTGATCAAATCGGAGCGGGAGATGCTGGAAAAAAGTGGCCAGGGGGAAACATCGCCATTCATCGACGTTCTTGACGCCTACCTGCCCAAGATGGTCTCCGAGCCCGAAATTCACCAATGGATCGCCGCCAATGTCGACTTCTCAGCCTACAAAAACAAGATGCAGGCCATGGGCGCTATCATGGCCCATTTCGGGGCTTCAGCCGATGGCAACACCGTCAAAAAGGTGCTTCAGGCGTTTCCCGGTTAATCACCGATAATTGAGGGGCCAACCAAACATGATGGACTCGTAAAAAGTCGCATCCCCGACGGATTCGTAAAAAGCCCGAGATCAAGGCTTGCGAAGCCTGAGGAATGAGGCGTACTTTCTGCGTACGCCGCAGTGACGAAGGATGAAGCGTAACGCCGATATCGGGCTTTTTACGAATCCGTCAAACATGCAGCCGGCGGACGGAAGGTGCCGAGAACCATGTCCACCGGCTTGCTGTTGGTGTGATCAGAAACCCAGTGTTTGGGATCCATCATTCTTCCTGAATCAATGCCTTGGCCACTTGAATGTCATAGGCCCGGCGAGGGTCGAAACGTCCCCGATTTTCATAGAGCACCTGGGCCTGTTGAATCGCGGCATGGGGTACCCATCCGTGATCATTCCAAATCGTAGGGTCATCGTCATTCTTCATTCGAAATTCGACCTCACCGGCTTTCTCACGCACGTACATGCGCACCCGTTTGTTTTCCGGAAACGGATAATAGTAGATACCAACCTTGTCTTTCATCCCGTCAATCGTCCTCCGCTGCTAAAATTACCACTTGTGTTAGGCCCTTCTAACGAATATTTTGCCGTTTTCAAAGTTTTTTCTTTTCACGTCAAGGCTTTTTACGCTACCGTGAAAAAACGGATTTCGTCATCAAATCAATATGTCGCATCAACAGACGCGCCCGGGAAGTGGCCGGATGGACGACCATAGCCGCCTGAAACACCTTGTCATGCCCAGTCGGACCGCCCTACCGTCCGAAGGTACCTTGCGTTTTATCTTCGAACCCCCAACGGATCCAAACGGGGTCGGCAACTCCCTGCTCAGGGAGGGAGAACTCAATTTATCGGCCATCGTCAGGGCCTTTGACGGTTTGGTCTATGTCGTCGATGAGAAGTACCGCATCGAATTCATGAACAGCCGGATGACGATGCGGGCGGGTTTTGACGCCATCGGGCATCCTTGCTACAAGGTTCTGCACAGTCTGGACATCGTCTGCCCCTGGTGCCGCAACACCCAGGTTTTCAAGGGGGAGACCGTCCACTGGGAGGTCTTGAGCCCCAAGGACAAGCGCTGGTATCATGTGATTGATACCCCGATTTTTCATCCCGATGGCACGATTTCCAAATTTGGCATCATCCTCGACATTCACCAGCGCAAGGAGGCCGAAGCGGAGCTGGAACGGCACCACCGGAATCTGGAGGAGATGGTCCGTTCCCGAACGCGTGACCTGACCCTCATCAACGAGCATCTGCTCAACGAAATCGAGGATCGCAAAAAGATAGAACAATCGCTGCGTGAGAGCCAGGAACGGCATCGTATCATCTTCGACGGATCGCGGGATGCCATCTTCATCAGCGGCGCCGACGGTTCGATCCTGATCTGCAACCGCAGTGCGGCCCAATTGACCGGCTATTCGCTTACCGAGCTCAAAAAGCTTAAAATCTTCGATCTCTACGCCAAAATGGCACCCGAACGCTATGGCGACTTTTTCAAGCGCATCTGGGCGGGCCAATCCATCTCGGGTGAAATCAGGATTGCCAGAAAGGATGGCCGAACCGTCCATGCGGAATTCAGCAGCCGTAAAATTATGTTGGCGAAGAAGGCCTGCGCCCACACCATCGCCCGGGACATTACCGCCCGCAAGAAGTCGGAGGCCGCCCTGCGGCGTAGTGAAGCCAAATACCGCGAACTGGTGCAAAATACCAACAGCATCATCCTGCGCTGCGATCCGTTGGGACGGATTACGTTTTTCAATGAGTATGCACGCAAATTTTTCGGATTTGCCGAACACGAAATCCTGGGGAAAAACATTCTGGGCAGCATCGTTCCCTGGCGCTCGACCACCGGCCAGGACTATCGCCTCCTGATGGTCGATTTTTTTAAACATCCGGAACGTTATCCGACAAACGAAATTGAGAATATCCGTAAAGACGGTTCCCGTGTCTGGGTTGTCTGGACCAATAAGCCCGTTCTTGACAAACATGGCCACATCTTCGAAATTTTGGGTGTCGGCGTGGATGTTACCCAACGCAAACAGGCCCAGCGCCAAGTCCAGTCACTGACCCACCAGTGATCAAAGTACAGGAAAATGAACGTCTGAAAATATCCCGGGATCTGCACGACCATATCGCCCAGGATCTATCGACCCTGAAAATCAATCTGGAAACGTTTTTCAAGGATCAACCCGAAACGATCCATCAAAAGGTTGCCCAACTTTCCGACATCCTCCATCGCACCATCGCCTCCGTCCGGGACCTGGCCTACGACCTGCGTCCGCCCGGCCTGGATCAGCTGGGTCTGGTAAAGACGCTGTACCGCTATTGTGAGGATTTTTCCAAGGCCAATACCCTGGAAATCGATTTCACGGCTGCCGGGATGGAAGAACTGAACCTGGAATATGAGACGGAAATCAATATCTACCGCCTGATTCAGGAGGCGCTGAACAACATCAAGCGTCATGCATCCGCCAACCGGGTGATGATCCGCCTGGTCGCCTCATCACCGGACATCATGATTCGCATCAAAGATGATGGGGTCGGATTTGATGTGGATGGGCGGCTCCGGCGGGTTCTCAAGGAAAAACGCATGGGGTTGCAAAGCATGACGGAACGGGTCCACCTGTTGCAGGGAAAAATTTCGATCCAGTCACGGCGGAACAAAGGCACCTATATTTCCATCGAAATTCCCCTGAAGGAGAAGACGAATGGCATCCAAGAAAAGCATTCTCATTATTGACGACCACCCCTTGTTCCGTGAAGGCCTCAAATCGATTATTGCCGGTGATCGCTATTTTTCGGTTGAGGGGGAAGCCGGTGATGCCCGCAGTGGGTTTGCCCTGGCAAAAAAATAAAACCGGATGTGGCCCTGGTGGATATCTCACTACCCGATGAGAGCGGCATGCAGCTGACCCGCAGAATTCGGGAGGCCCTCCCGGACACCCGGGTGTTGATCATCAGTATGCACTCGAAGATCGATTATATCGTGGAAGCCTTCCAGTCCGGTGCAACCGGCTATGTTGTCAAGGAATCCGCCGCTGGTCGTTTGATTCAGGGATTGCGGGCCGTCACCGCGGGGGAGTACTTTTTGGACAGCTCCATCTCTCACGAGGTGGTCGAACGGCTGATGCGATCGCCCGTGCGCGAGGCCCGCGTGAGTGACAGCGATTACGGCCGTCTCACATCCCGGGAACAGGAAATCATGCGCATGCTTGCTGAAGGGCTCTCCAAGGCCGAGATCGCCGAGCGGCTGTGCATCAGCATCAAAACCGTTGAAAACCATCGCTCCAACATCATGAAAAAGCTCGATCTGCACAGCGCCATGGACCTGGTCCGGTATGCCGCCAAACTGGGCTTGATCGACGTCGACCTGTGGAAAGAGTGATCGCCCCGCACCCAGGTTATTTTCAGCGATCGTCCACGCGCCATTTCGCCTGCCCTTCGGCATCCCCGCCAATATCACGCCCACCAAGCGGCAATCCTCTCACCCAACCCGGGATTTTCTCCTGGGATAAGGTAAAAAACCCAAAAAAATGAACCCGATACCCTATAGACATTTTAAACCATGCCGATAATATGGGCATTACAGCGCATCACAAGGTTCAACCGTCAGACCGATACTCGATGAGCGACGCCGATAGCGGGTATCCGTTCTCTAACCCTCCCATTGATGCCATGAAAGGAGAATACGATGATATCTTCTCCGTGCAAACGCTGTGAAAGAAGAAACGACCCGAAGGACGAATGCCTGAAAAGCTGCAAAATTCTCCATGACGTGCAGGAATTTCACCTGATGACCGCAAAAAACATTTGTTACAGCGCTATCGACTGCACAGAAGAGAGTCGCTACCATATCAAGTCCCCCTCTCCGGTGGCCATGGGCTCATTCTAGACCCATTGGATTTATTTGGCGGCGAGAAGCGATACCCTAGCATCGAACATTGCCCCGATGCTGGGGTATTGTGGGGAATAATTATCCCTGCAGCCGAGAAGAAGATAATTTCTTTGCGCTATGCTGGAAAATAGCGAATGGTTTTTGTTTCTTGTGGAAAGTGCGTTTGTAGCGCCACCCATGGACAACCGGCGGGTTTGCATCTGACCTGTCCCCTTTTGACCGACAAAAGAGCCAAGCCATGGAAGATCATCGCTTTTTCAGCATGGAAAGCCAAAATGGGGGTTCGTCCGCCGATCACGTAGACAAGTCTTGTCGTGACGACAATCGCCAGCAAATAGATCTATCCGGAAATGTGGACGTCGTCGCGTTGGTTCGTAGCCTGCAGCGTACAGCAGGCCTCAACGACTGCTTTAGAAAAGGCGACAGCAACTGCACGATACGTGATTGTGCTTGGCGCGCCTACTGCTTGGAGACACCGGATACCCGTAAAAAATAAAACGCTTCATTTATTCATCAAAAAGCACCATCGCCCAATCTCGCACCACCCGCAAAGCCTTCCGCGAATAGGTAAAAGTACTTATCAAGTTCAAAAAAAATACTTATTTATACCGATTGTTATCATCCTCGATATTGATTATGGATGATTCATCCGCCTTTTGTGTACGCCGCATCCTGCGGAGCATCATTGTTCCCGATCACTTAAACGAAAAAAAACGCTTTTCATTATATGAGGGAAAACGCATGCAAGCGCTGTTGAAGACAATTGCGGAAGCACTGGTCGACGATCCGGAAGCAGTATCCATATCCACCACCGAAAGCAATCATTCCATGATTCTGAGGCTGCGGGTCAACCCTGACGACACCGGCAAGATCATCGGCAAACAGGGTCGAACCGCCAAGGCCCTACGCACCCTCCTCAATGCCGCCGCGGCGAAGGAGAAAAAACACAGTATCCTGGAAATTATTGAAGAATCCGATCGGAAAACAGCCGATTACAAAAAGCACCATGCGTCGATGGATCCCCCGGTGGTCATTCAGCGCGCCTCGCACCATCCATCCACGTAAACGTATAGGCAGTTCCTTTTAATTATTAATTATTTATTTGGAGGGGCATCAAAATGATGGAGTACAACCAAATCGCGAAACAGATGATTGATTTACAAAAAACCGCTTTTACCAACGGGTACGATTTGATGGCGATGATCCAGGACCAGGCTGCCTCGGCAACAGAAGCAATGATGAGCCAAGCCAGCCTGGTGCCGGAAGATGGCCGTAAAGCCGTGAAACGCTGGATAAATGCCTGCCAGGAAGAGCGCGACCGTTTTAAATCCTATGTGGACGCCGGTTTCGCCAGTCTGGAGAAACACTTTGCCACGGAGCGCCAAGGCACCCCGGCCAAGTCCGCAGCCGGGAAATGACGGATTCGTAAAAAAACAAGAAGCGGTTGCACCCTTGATTATACAAAAGGCAGGGCCCAGCGCCTTGCCTTTTGTTTTTTGCGGCGGCTTCTTATTTTAGTTTTTGCTTCCTCTTTACCGATACACAAGAACAGGAATTTTGGAATGCGTCAGTACTTTTTGCGTTTCACTGCCGAGCAAAAGGGCTCCGATTCCCTTGCGGCCATGGGATGCCATCATGATTAAATCGCAATCCATTTTTTCGGCGGTGTCAACGATGGCTTCATACGGTTGATCTCCAACCTCCAGGACTACATCACAGATCACCCCGGCCCCTTGTGCCATTTGTTTCATGGCGGAAAGATAACCTTCGGCCCGAATTTTATTTCGCTCTTCACTTTCAAGCCTAAAATTTAAGGAAATATCGGATTCATAGCCGAAATCATTTAACACCACACTAATACCCGTAATTCGTGCGTTGATCGATTGGGCAAGATGAATGCCTTTTTCCACAACGATTTCAGACAAATTTGATCCATCGGTAGGTAATAGAATGTGCTTAAACATATCCACCTCCTCTTTTCTTGGATTACATTTGCCATTTGACGGTTTCCGATTGACACATCAATTCGTGGACGTGTTGGGCATGCGCCTCTCAGGAGCAGGGGGCTTGAATGCTTCGCCTGCACTCCTGTAAGAAACGGTGGTTTGGCGGCGAGGCTGCCCTTCACGCAGCCGGCGGGAGAGGCCGGATGTCAGTCGGTAAATCCGGCTGGCCTTCTGCGGATTGAGCAGCCCTAAGCCGCAAGCGGGGGTGATCATCCCCTGACGCACCAATGTTTCCCGATCCGGATGACCCTGGAAGAGACGCGCCCATAGGTTCATCAGGCGCTGATACAACCCCTCGACGGTAAGGCTATAGGGGTCGTCGAGGGTAGGAACCATGCCCCAGGCCACCACGCCCCCTGCGTTCAAAAACCGCCGCAACGCGTCGATATGCGCCAAAAGCGACTCGCCATATTGGTAGGCATCCAGGCTGAGGACATGCATATTCAACGAAAGGGGGATGGACCAGTCGATGGCTTGACAGGCATGTAGACCACACAAAGCCCCCGCCGAGCGAATGGTTGAAAAAATGGTCTCCAGATCGGCCTGGATCGTTTCCCGGCAAAGCGACAGGTATAGCCGCGAACCCCATGCACTGATAGCTGGATCATCGACGAAAATGATGGGCGTGGCGCCGGTCTGAAGCAACATGGTGGCCTGGCAGCGGGCATTTTGCGCAAGGGTCTGCACCACCACCTCCCGAAGATCGTCATGGTAGTAAATGGGCCGTCCTTCCTGGTCTACCAGGAACAGGCCAACGCTGAGGGGACCGGCGATCTGCCCCTTGACCTGTCCCGCAGTGGTCAAATCGCCGGAAAGAATACTTTCCAAGAAAGCATGGAAGCCGATCGCTGCGTCACGGGGAGGCATGCAACACGACAGCCAGCGGGAATCATCCATCGATTCCGGCAGATATCTTTCGTAAAAGCGGGTCAGGCGCCGCGGCAGGGTCTGCCGTGATCGGTCGACGATCCAGCGGTCGTTCACCATCTGCAACAGGCCGCAATCCACCATGGGCTGCAGGAACTGATGAATGAAATGCTCACATCGGCCACGCTGGGGTAGTTGCGGCCAGTGAGGGATTTCAGGCAGATGCTCGGCAATCAGTGCCAGCGCCGTTTGGGTGTCCATGTAAGGCAGGCTGCCGATGCCGGTAGCCACCCCCAGGGGAAGAAAAGAGCTGCTTGGATATTGCACTGGAATCTTCTCCTTGAACGCGCATGCATGGTCATCCGGCGTGGCCCATTTTGCCGTGTTCCCGTCATGAATGGGCGACGCCATCAGAAATAGGCGGCTTCGAACGTGATGCCGGCATTTTTCAGCCTTGAATAATCCATATCCAGTCGCTGATTGGCAATGTGACGGATGGTTTTATCGTCGATTTCATTTTCGTTGATTGAACTGAGGGCATAAACTTTGGTAATCTTCGCCGGCTGATTCGGGAGCAACGACGTTGGCACAAAATCGGCCATGAACATACACATATCCGTTTCCACGGGAATATCGTCGGTTGATTCCGATTGACTCACCTGTTTGACCAACTTGCGGTAAGCATCGATTTTAAGTGAAATCTTACGACCACTGCGGGCCAATTGGATGATGTCCTCCAGCCGCTCGGACAATCCGTTGTCTATGGCTTCAATGCTCATGGGGGCTCCTTTCTGATTGGTTATGCCAAGGGATTTTTTCGATCGGTTGACCGGTTAATATATGCCTCCCCAAACCGGTGAAAACGCATCAGCCGGAAGCACTCCTTATAGCTACTCATAAAACATGAATATGGCGACTTACAATTGGCAAAACTGCTCAATTTTTCCATTCGCGATGGGTAGTACTGCCTATTGTCCGTCTAAAAATAGGTAAAAGTACTTATCCAATTCAGAAAAAATGCTTAGTTATACCGATTGTTATCGTTTTCGATATTGATTATGGGATGGATTATTCACCTTTTGTGTGCGCCGCATCCTGCGGATGCATGATCGTTCCCAATCACTTTAATTCAGGAGGAGAGAGCCATGCAAATGATCGCGCGGAATCACTGGAAGAAGACGATTTTCATTCTTGTTGGCCTTATCGTGATCGGAGGGCTGATGAGTGGGTGCGCAAGTTCGTCCAAGGTCGCAGCCATCCAGGAAAAAGCTGACAAGGCGATAGAGCAGTCATCGAAGGCATTGGATGAGGCCCAGGAAGCACGGGCAATGGCCGTTGACGCCAATGAAGCGGCAAAACGCGCTGAATCGGCGGCGAACCTGGCGGAATCCGCAGCTGACCGGGTGGAATCAGCCGCGGACCGGGCTGAAAAGGCTGCCGACAAGGCTGAAGCGATTTTTATGCAGAAAATGAAGAAGTAGTTGCTGTCGAAGAATCGGCGACGCAATGGATGTCAGCAGGTTGAAAAAAAGCCGACGGTTCCTTGCGGGAATCGTTGGGACGTGTGCGATGAACGCGCTGATCCTGGCGATGGCAGGGTCCGCCATCGCCAGCGATCATGGCATTGCGGACCCGCCACCGTCAGTGGAGGGACACGCGACGCCCCCCCTACCTCCCGCGTACCTGATCGGCCTGGAAAAACAACATCGGATTGCCCCAAAGGAAACCTTGCTGGATATTGCCAGGAATCAATGTTCGCTCCGGGTCGGTGTTATTCGAAAAGCCGATCGACATCACCAAGACGCAGGAACCAGGTCTCGCCGGACCAGTCATCCACCCCATCGTTATCGGTCACGACAAAGGTGCGACCGCTATCCGTAATGGCCACGCCTTCGGGTTTGAATGTTTGCTTGGGTTCGTCCTTGGCATTCAGGCCGCCGGCATCGTCGTCCAGGTCCTCGCAGGCATCCGTCGTCGTGTAATCCCAGCCGCGCTGCTGGGCCACCAGCAGCTTGTAGCCGTTTTTCTGGGGCAGCACGGTGAGGCCCTCAAAGCCGGAGCCCAGTGTCCCCCGGTTTTCGGATGCGACCGGCAGGCGATGATCTCATCGGGCAGACCGACTTCATCGACCACGTAGCCCGCAGCATCGACCTGCAGCAACCGGTTGGGCCGTGAATCGCTGGCATTCCCCTCGCTGGCGATCCAGTAGGTGCCGTCCGGTGCGATGGCGATGCCTTCGGGATCGTAATCGCCGCTACCACCGGTGATGGTCAAGGCGCTGGTGATGCGCGCCGGTCGGCTCGATACATCGATGGTCAAAATCTGGCTTTCACTGAAAAAAGAGTCCCAGACGGCCAGAAGGGTGTTCGGCTGGCCACCTGAGAGGCTGGAAAGATTAGAATTGTATTAGAGAAGAGTGAAAATTCACGGGGTTTTACTCAAGATGGCAATCATTCCCTGCACCGATCGGCCCATTTCCTGGCGCAAAACGCCATGCTGCAGGGTCTCGATTTGAAGTTCCGCCTGGCGGGCGAGACGGCGCAGATAGGCCTCGGTATGGGCATAACGCCCCTGGGGAATGATCCGGTAGGCCTGTCCTTCGGCGTCGGTTTCGTCACCGGCCGTCTCGACGGTGAAGATGAAGCCGCCACCCGGCTTCAGCGCGCCGGCCGCGGCGGCAAACACCGTTTCGAGATCCCCGAAGTAACAGAGCGTGTCGGCGGCGACGACGATGTCATAGCGGGCCGGCCGCTGGTTGAGAAATGCCGTCAGTTCCGCCTCGGCCAACTGGTCGTAGCAGGCTGTTTCCTTTGCTCGGTTGAGCATTTGCGGGGAGAGATCCACACCGTCCAGCCGTTGGGCGAAGGGTCTCAACAGGGGACCGCACAGGCCCGTGCCGCAACCGGCATCCAGGATCGTCAGGCTGCCCATGCGCCGACCGCAACGCTGTGCCAGGCATCGGCGATCCATTGGGGGGCGCGGTAATCCAGTTGCCGGAGGCTCTCCTCGAAACTGTCGGCAAAGCGGTCGAACAGACACCGCACATAGTCGTCCGGTGCCCGTCCGGGAACGGCCTGGCCGGAGCAGGCGGCCAGCAGGTGGCGCGCCTCGGGATTGTCCGGTTCCGCTTCCAGCCACTTCTCAAAATGGGCGATGGCTTCCGCCCGGCGCCCCACGGTCATCAGGGCAATGCCCAGCATCACCTTGGAGCCGGCTTGATCAGGGTCCAGCACCATGGCATGGAAGTAGTGTTGCACGGCTTCCTCCACGCGGCCCTGCTGGACGAGAAGGTTGGCCAGGTTATAGTGCAAGGGATAGAAATCGGTACTGATCGAAAGGCCGTCACGGAACACGGCTTCGGCCTCTGCCAGACGCCCCATGGCGCGCAGGACCGTGGCCAGGTTGTTGTAAGCACCGATGTGCTGGGGCGCAAGCGCCACCGTCCGCCGATAGCAGCTTTCGGCCGCCGCATGGCGGGATTGCTCCATGTAGATATTGCCCAGGTTGTTGTGGGCATCCACGTAATCGGGGGAGACCGCCAGGGCCCGGCGGATGGACTGGATGGCCGCCTCGACGCGACCCCGCTGGTAGTGCAGGATGCCTAAAAAGTGAAGGCCGTCGGGATGATCGGGGACTGCGGCCAGGATATCACCGTAAAGCCCTTCAGCCTGATCGAGCTTGCCCTGTTTGTGCAAAGCCATGGCAAAACGCACGGCCTGGTCGATGGGAACCCGCTGGTCCTCGGTTGGCGGGGTGGGGTCATTCGCATGTGGGTCGTTGTCGGGCATGGTTTCCTCATCTGAAATACCGGACGCTGCTGTTTGGGCCTAAGGTTCCGCCGGATAGTGGCGGATACCCTCACCATCGACAAAGGCGCTCCGCCGAATGCGATTATCCTTGCGCACCACCACGAAAAACCGGCCGGTACCCATTTCGTCGATCACCGCCTCGGCCTTGCGCAGTCCCTGGCAGCGGTAGGCGTTGCAAATGGCCGCGCGCATCCAGCGCGGCAGGGTGCAACCCGTCTCGGCCTGGTAGACGCACCCCTCCTCCACGCCCCATCGGGGAAGCCGGGCAGCGTAAGCGTAAACCACTTCCAAGGGATCGACGATGCCGCCGCTACGGGCCATGAAGCCACGGATGGCCGCCGGGTCCAAAAAGGCGTGTTCGCCGCCCAGATGACAGCAGGTCCCCCGGCAAACCGCGCAAATCGCGGACGCTAGCGGTGACGGGGAGGCGATATCGGCAGCATCGTGTACATTGTCCGCCGCATCCGGTGGTGGTTCTTCCTCGGTTACGCTCACGCACAGGTCGAACAACCGATTGATGTGCGCCCGATGGCGGAAAGCCGGCACCGCATGGACCTCGCCGGGTCGTCGGGAACCACCACCAAGGCGTAGGCTTCAGATCGGGCGATGCCCAGCGCCAGGGCGGCCTGCTGGCGG
>NZ_BBCC01000129.1 GCF_001311845.1 Desulfosarcina cetonica JCM 12296
AGCGGCGGTACCGGGATGGGCCGCCTTTCTTCAAGCTGTGCGTGCAGGCTGCCCGGTGTCTGTCCGGTGAGTACGGCCAGACGGTTCTTGGCCGCTTCCAGGCCACTGCGCAGGGTCGGCAGTTGGCTGCGGGTGTTTTCCAGGTTGTAGCGGGCCTGTTGTACTTCCAGGTCGCTGCTCAGGCCGGCATCGAAGCGGGACCGGATCAGCGTGTCGGTTTCTTCCTGGGCCGCGATATTGGCGAGGGCGACATCCAGGCGGTATTGGTAGGTGCGGGCCTCGATATAGTTGCGGGCGACCTCGGCGGCCAGGGAAACGCGCACGTTTTCCAGGTCGGCCGTGGTGGCCTGAAGACTGGCCTCGGCCGCCTCCACACTGCGGCGCACACCGCCGAAGATGTCGACTTCCCAGCCGGCGTCGAAGCCGGCCGTGTACCAGTCACGCTCGATGCCCGACGGGGTGCCGCTGCTGCTTTGACTGATCCGGTTGGTGGTGATCGCGCCGCTGGTATCCAGCGTGGGGTAGCGGCCGGCATCGGCGATGGCGCGGCTGGCCCGGGATTGACGCACCCGGGCGATGGCTTGCTTGATGCTCGGGTTGTCCGCCAGGGCAACCGTGATCAGGTCGCTGAGCAGGGGATCGGCCAGGTTTTCCCACCAGCGGGTCAGCTCGGCCTTGTCGCACGCGGTTGCCTGCAGTCCGTCCTGCAGCGGGGTGTGCCAGTTTTGGGGCGGTCTGGGATCCGGTGCCACATAGTCGGGGCCCACGGCAGCGCAACCGGCAAGCATCAGGATTCCCATCAGCACTGCCGGCAGGACCGGCACGCGGGCCGGGGCCTTGAGCGGTAAAGGGTTCGTCGGATTACTCATGGGGCACCTCGGGGGTGGAGACACTCGGTGAGCGCCGGTTTTTGAATTTCCGGGTGGTGGCCTCGCGCATGGTTTGAACGCCCGCATAAAGCGCCGGGATCAGGAAAATGCCGATCAACGTGGCCGCCAGCATGCCATAGAACACCGTGGTGCCGATGGCTCGCCGACTGGCCGCGCCGGCCCCGGTGGCGATAATCATGGGAAAGACGCCCAGGATGAAGGAAAAGGCCGTCATCAGAACGGCGCGATAGCGCATGCGCGCACCGGTAATGGCCGCATCAAAAATGGAGTGGCCCGCCTCGCGCTGCTCGCGGGCGAACTCCACGATGAGAATGGCGTTCTTGGCCGCCAGGCCCACCAGCAGCACCAACCCGATCTGAGCATAAATGGAAAGGGCCAGGCCGCTGATCAATAGGCCGGTCAGGGCCCCCAGCACGGCCACGACGATGGAGATGATGACCGGCAGCGGCTGGGTCCAGCTTTCGTACTGGGCGACCAGAAAAAGGTAGCCGAAGAGCAGGGCCAGCACCATCAGGATGGTCGACTCGTTGCCGATTTTTTTCTCCTGGTAACTCATCCCTGACCAGTCGTAGCCGTAGCCTTTGGGCAGGGTCTTGTCGGCGATGCGCTCGACGGTGGCAAGGGCTTGTCCCGAACTGATCGTGGGCAGGGCCGCGCCGATGAAGCTGGCCGAGGAGAATTGGTTGAAGCGGGCCACCGACTGGGGCCCGAGCACCGTCGAGACGGTGACCAGGCTGGACAGGGGCACCATGCTGCCATCGTCGCTGCGTACATACAGACGGGTGATGTCTTCGGCCGTGTCACGAAAGGATGCGTCGGCCTGCACGGTGACCTGGAAGACCCGATCGTTGAGGTTGATGTCGTTGACATAGCGCGAACCCAGGTTGGCCTGGAGGGTCGAGAAGACCCGGCTGACCGGTACCTTGAGGATGCGGGCCTTGGTGCGGTCCAGGTTGACGGCCAGCTGGGGGACGTTGGCCGAATAGGAAGTAAAGGCATAGGCGATGGACGGATCCTGGTTGAGGGCCACCATCAGTCCCTTGGCGACGGCGTCGATCTCCTGGGGCGGTTGGCCTTCCAGGGCCTGCATTTGCAGGTTGAAGCCGCCGGACATGCCCAGACCCTGGATGGCCGGGGGCACGAAGACGTTGATGTTGGCACCGGCTACCGTGGCGGCGAGGGCCCGGATACGGTTCTGCACGCTTTTGATCTGCAGATCGGGCGTGGTGCGCTCGTTCCAGGGGGTGAGGCCCACAAAGGCGATGCCGGCATTTTCACCGGCGCCGCTGATCAGGCTGAAGCCGCGTACGCCGATCACGAAGTCCACGCCCGCAATGGCCTTGATGCGCTTGGAAAGATCGTCCACCAGTTCGGTGGTGCGGGCAAAGGCGGCGCCATCAGGCAACTGGACGTCCACGATCATGAAGCCCTTATCTTCCTCGGGTAGAAAGCTCGTGGGCACGACACCGAAAAGCCGCCAGACGCCCACGCCGATAATGGCCAGGATCAGGGCGGCGATCACGATCTTGCGCACCAGCCATCCTGATACGGCCACATAGATATTGCGGGAACCGTTCAAAAGGCGGTTGAACCAGGCCAGGGGCCCCCGGTGGGCCATTTGAGGCTTGCCCAGGAGCAGGCTGCACAGGGCCGGACTGAGGCTGAGGGCGTTGATCGCCGAAAGCAGCACGGCGATACAGATGGTGACGGCGAACTGACGGTAGATCTGTCCGGTGATGCCCGGCAGGAACCCCACCGGCACGAACACGGCCAGCAGGACCAGGGTCGTGGCGATAATCGGGCCGGTGACCTGTTCCATGGAGCGCACGGATGCGTCCAGGGCGTCGAGGCCTTCGTCGTCCATCACCCGCTGGACGTTCTCCACCACGACGATAGCGTCGTCAACCACCAGGCCGATGGCCAGAATCAGGGCGAAGAGGGTAATGGTATTGGCCGAATATCCCATGGCAATCAACAGGGCGAAGGTGCCGATGAGGGACACCGGGATGGTCAGGGTCGGGATCAAGGTGGCTCGCCAGTCCTGGAGAAAAACGTAGGTCACGCCCACCACCAGGCAAAAAGTGATCAGCAGGGTAATTACGATCTCCTCGATGGCGGCGGAGACGAACTTGGTGGAATCATAGATCACATCGTAGGAGACCCCTTCGGGAAGCCGGGATTCCAGCGCTTTGAGGGCCTCCCGGACGTTTTGCATGGTCGCGAGGGCGTTGCTGCCCGGTGTCTGATACACGGCCAGGGGAACGCCCGGCTGCCCGTTCAGGGTATCCTCGAAGGCATAGGACGCGCTGCCCAACTCGACCCGGGCCACGTCACCCAATCGCACGATGCCGCCTTTGGTATTGGTCTGTACCACGATATTGCGGAATTCCGCCTCGGTGACCAGGCGTCCCTTGACTTTCAAGGTGTACTGGACCTGCTGACCGCCGGGCATGGGCGCGGTGCCGATGGAACCGGCAGCCGCCAGAAGGTTTTGTTCCTTGATGGCGGTGATCACGTCGTCGGCGGTCAGACCGAGGGCGGTCAGCCGGACGGGATTGAGCCAGATGCGCATGCTGTAATCGTGGGAACCGAAGGGGGAGGCGTCACTGACCCCTTCCACCCGCTTGAGGGTGTCGCTGACGTTGATGGAAACCCAGTTGGCCAGGGACAAAACCTTCCGGCTTCTGTCTTTATAGTAAAAAAACAGCACGCCGAGCATGTCCGACGAACGTTGACGCACGGAAAGACCCTGCTCGGTGACCTCGCTGGGCAGGCTGGACTGGGCCTCCTGAACGCGGTTGAGCACGTTGACCTGGGCGATGTCCGGGTCGGTGCCCACGGCAAAATAGATGGAGAGGGAATAGCTGCCGTTGTTGGTGGCCGTGGATGACATGTAGAGCATGTCGTCCACCCCGTTGATCCGGGATTCCAGCGGTGCGGATACCGATGCGGCCACCTCTTCGGCGTTGGCGCCGGGATAGGTTGCGGTGACCTGAATTTCCGGGGGCACGATCTTGTTCGGATACTCGGATACCGGAATATTGAAAATGGCCAGGAGCCCGGCAAAGGTGATGATCAGGGAAACCACCATGGCCAGGCGCGGCCGCTTGATGAATATTTTGGAGAGCATGATTCAACCTATTTCTGGGCGAACCCGGTTTATGACTGGCCCGCGGGCTGGGGGTTGACGATCTGGCCCGTGCGGACCTTCTGCACACCGGACACCACCACGGTTTCACCGGCCATCAGGCCGCTCTTGACGGCCCATTGGGTCTCTACGGTGACCCCGGTGGTGATGTTGCGCCGCTGGGCGCGCTTGTCGGCATCAACGACGAACACGTACTGGCCCTCGCGATCCTCGAGAACGGCACGCTGGGGCACCATCGGCATGATCTTCGGATCGGCCAGGCTGAGTTCCACGGTAACGAATTGGCCCGGCAGGAGCAATCCGTCGGGGTTGTCGAACACGGCGCGCACCGCCACGGTGCCGGTGGCACTGTCCACCTCGTTGTCGGCGAATTCGATCCGGCCGGGAAGTGCGTACATGGCGCCGTTGGGCAGGCGCAGCCGGGGGATGAGATCCCTTTTCGCGTTTTCGAAGGATTTGCCCTTGTCCTGGATGTTTAAAAGAACGTCCAGGCGGGCGGCCTCACTGACCGAATAAACCACCCGGATGGGATTGAGCTGGACGATGCGCGCCAGGGACCCCGAGGCCGGACCCACGAGGTTGCCCTTGGTAAAGTTGGAAACGCCGATGCGCCCCCGGATGGGTGCCTTGATGGTGGTGTAGTCGAGATTCAAGCGTGAGAGGTCCAAGGTGGCCTCCGCCTGATCGACCTGGGCCTGGGCCTCCCGTTCGCTGGCCTGAGCCGTTTCCAGGTCGGTCTTGGAGACGCCGCCCGAGCGCACCGTTTCCAGCCGTTGCCGGTACTGACGGGCTTTGCTGAGCGCGGCGCGGGCTTCGGCCGCCTTGGCCTTATCCGCCTTGACCTGGGCGATGTAGGGGGCCTGTTCGATGACATAGAGCAGGTCGCCGGCCTTGACGTGACTCCCCTCGGTGAACTTGACCTGCTCGAGATAGCCCTGCACCCGGGCCTGGATATCCACGGCTTGGATCGCTTCGACACGGCCGACATGTTCCAGGGGCGGGTTGACCGCCTTTTCCGTGATCACCGCCACCTCCACCAAGGGGGGCGGGGCCTGGCCCGGTGCTTGGGCGCTGGCCGAAGGGACGACGGCCAGCGTGGCCAGCAAGATTCCCGACAATACGATGGGATACCATCTCCATGAATGGGAATGGCGGTGCTGCCGGTCGGTGAACGGATGCCGCTGGATATGCTTTCTTTTCATTCTGTCCTCTGTGTGGTGACGGTTCGGGTACCGGTGGATTCCAGGTTAACAACCGGTTGATGGGACGGGATCCACGAAATGGTCTGGCATGAATAGCAAAACCTGTTGACAATTTTCAAATGATTTTTTTAAAAACGCATTTAAGATAGTTTGCACGATCGATCTGTCAAGTCGGCTGCTATCCGATTTATCTAACCCTGTGGGAGAAACTTTAGTCATGGCCAAACGCAAGGACGGCATCGAAACCCGGCAGAAGTTATTGGACGTCGCCTGCGATGTATTTGCCGAGAAAGGCTTCCGGGAAGCCACGATCACCGAGATTTGCCGCCGCGCCGGCGCCAATGTGGCTGCGGTCAACTACTATTTCGGCGACAAGGAGTCCTTGTATGTGGCGGCTTGGCGACAAACCATGGAACAATTTCTCTCCAACGACATCCTGCCGTCCAAGGACCTGCCGCCGGAGACACGGCTTCGCGTGGCCATCCACCATATCATCCACCGGGTTCTGGTCGACGATCAAAGTCGCGGGTATTTTCGACGCATCGAATTGATGGAGTTGGCCAATCCCACCGGATTGATCGATGATCTCTGGAAAGCCATGATCGCTCCCCGGCAGAAGGAACTGCTGGGTATCATTCGCGATATCATCGGGCCGGGCGCCTCCGAGGATACGGTTATCCTGTGCAAGACAAGCATCATCAACCAGTGCCGGGGATACATCCTGACCCAGAAAAGCTGTTTGGAGAGTCTGGGCGGCAGCCAGTTCCTGACCGCCGCCCAGGCCGATCGGATTGCCGAACACATCACCCGTTTTTCCATTGCCGGTATCAAGGCGGTCAGCGGCCAGGCCGATGATCAGGCCGATTCTACCCGGGAAAAGGGGGATGGGAAAATGTTTACCCAATCAAAATAACATTTCTTTCCCAAACATGCACGATTTTCCCGCCCATAATGCCACCCGCGGATGACTATTTCTCCATTTATTTTTTGATAACAATGGGTTTTGATTATGTACAAGAACGATATGGATATGGCGTATACCATGCATGCCATTATCCACACTGCGTTGATTCTGAGCTCTATAGTTGCGTGGAAATTCTGCGGATAAGAGGTTGCCCGGTTTGAAACGATTTTTGAAATGGCTGATACTGCCCACCCTGGTGGTGCTGGTCGGCGTTGGTGTCCATTGGACGGAACACGCCGCCCCTACCGATACAATGCCGTCCCCCTTGGCGAAACCCCCATTGAGCGACACCACCCGTGATCCGGCGGAGCTTCGACGGCCGCTCAGTTCCTGGTGGAAAAAGAACACCTCTACGATTGCACCGGAATGGATGCCAACCCGAGCCCCCTGTTTGGGCCTCTGGGAACGGCGTTGCCCATGGAAAACGATCTCTTCCGGGCACTGCCTCCGTCATCTGCGGACCGGGGCACCCACAACCGTTGTGCGCCTCAATAAGAGACGTTCCATCAACCGGTTCGGGCACCCCTGCTCGTAAAAAGCCGCATTCCCGACGGATTCGTAACAAGCCCGAGATCAAGGCTTGCGAATCCTTAAGGAATGAGGCGTACTTTTGCGTACGCCGCAGTGACGAAGGATTCGCGTAACGCCGATATCGGGATTTTTACGAATCCGTCATTCCTTGGCCGCGTCACCGACGGCCGCCATCTGGCCCGCCCATTCCATGGCTTCTTTGAATGCCGCCGATACTTCGGCGCGCTTGAGGTTGAGGTTTTGGCTCATGGCCTCGGCGTCTTCCCAACGGGCCTCTTCCATGGCCTGGGCCAGCTGGAGCAGCGGGTGATATTCGGTATTGGTATCCCCGCACAGGGCACGCTTGAGCCTGTTTTCGATGGGCAGGTAACGGACCACCTCCTCCATGGGGGTGGCCAGGATGGTATTCAGCAGGGAAAAAAGCCCCAGAAGATGCAAACTGGCCGGATCGAACCCCCAGAAGTCATGACGCTGGGCCACGCGCTCCAGGAACCGGGCCCGCTGGGCGGAAAGTTGTAAAAGTTCATCTGCTTCGGGCGACTGGCCCATGTCGCTCAGCACCACCACCCGCAGCCAGTTCTTCAGTTTGGGCCACCCCAACAGCCGAATGGCGTGCTGAACCGATTTAATCTTCTGGGAAAACCCGAATGCCGCCGAATTGAGGTAGGCCATCAGCCGGAAACTGATCGCCGCATCGGCCTGCAGGGTTTCCGCCAGTCCATCGATATCCGGATCCGTTGCTTCCATGCGTTGGATCAATTTGAGGCGCGATACTTCATTGGCGGTCATCTGGTGGATGGTTACGGTGTCGGGGTGCTTGAAAAAGGTACCTGAGAACAGGGCGACCCCTGCCTCCCGACACGACTCGAACCGGCTGAGGTCATCTACCCGGCGAGCCAGAAGCCGTGCATCCATGTTGCCGATGGCGGACAGCAGCTCGGCGATTTGCGTTTTCTGATGGTAATTGACCGGTACGGCGATGATGTCGGCCAACGCATACAGCGCTGAAAAATGCTGTTCGGCACTGAAACCGCGCACGGCGATCAGGTAGCCGTCGGACTTCAGACTCGCCAATTGCTCGGGGATGGACGGCTTGAGAAATATCTGCTCATCCACCTGAATGGCGGCAAGCTTGGGGGGCAGGGCGTAGGGGAGCTTTTTGAGAATGTCGATTTCATCGAAATTCAGCATGATGACCTGCCCCTGGTGAAGAATCCGCTGGACGTCCATGCTTGCGCTGGCGGCGACCTGCAGGGCCGTGTCCTGTAGGTCGCAGGTCCGCGCGGAGGGTAATGGCTCGCCCACGCAGAGCAGTTCATAGCCCCATAGACGACGGTGTGCATCAAAAATGGGCTGGCGGCAGATGGTGACTTCCGTGCTTGCATCGGCGGTTATCGGTGCCTCGGTCATTGGGTCCCTCCACGGGTATGCTGGGTTGTGGCGCGTCGGAGACGGGTCGCGGTCGCCGCCGGGAGCCTCCTATATATCCTCGTTCGGCAGCGGTTTCAGCTCCCAGATCCGGTTGGCATAGTCCTGAACCGAACGGTCGCTTGAAAATTTACCCATGCGGGCGGTGTTGAGAATCGATTTGCGGGCCCACTCGTCGCGGTTCAAAAAGAGCCGGCCCACGTCTTCCTGGGTGTCCACGTAAGAGCGGTAGTCGGCCAGCAGCATGTAATAGTCACCCTGTTGCAACAGGATCTCAACAATGGGGGCGAACAGATGCGGGTCCTCGGGTGAGAAATCCCCTCGGGCGATGCTGTCCAGGACCTGGCGCAGTTCGGCGTCCTTGTCGTAGTAGTCGCGCGGGTTGTAGCCGCTGGCGCGCAGGGAGACCACCTGATCGGCGGTCAGGCCGAAGATGAAGATGTTATCCTTGCCCACTTCCTCCATGATTTCGACGTTGGCACCATCCAGGGTGCCGATGGTCAAGGCACCGTTGAGACTCATTTTCATGTTGCCCGTGCCGGAGGCTTCCATGCCGGCGGTGGAGATCTGTTCGGACAGATCCGCGGCGGGAATGATTTTCTCGGCTTGGGAGACGCAGTAATTGGGCAGGAAGAGGACGCGCAGTTTGCCCTGGATATCCGGATCACTGTTGGTCTTGGCCGCCACGGCATTGATCAGCTTGATGATCCGTTTGGCCTTGTGGTAGGCCGGTGCGGCCTTGCCGGCGAAGATGACGGTGCGGGGCACCACGTTGGCTTCCGGGTTGGCGCGGATGCGGTGGTAAAGGCTGATTACATGCAAGACATTGAGCAACTGGCGTTTGTATTCGTGAATGCGTTTGACCTGAACGGAGAAAAGGGTATCCGGATCGACGCCCAGGCCGATCTTGCGCAGGATGTAACGGGCCAGCCGTTTTTTATTGTCCCGTTTGGTCTTGATCCAGCGCCGGCGGAAGTCGGCATCGTCGGCCAGCGGCTCGAGTTTATGCAGCTGCTCCAGGTCGGTAATCCACTCCGGCCCGATGGCTTCGTCGATCAACTGGGCCAGCGCCGGGTTGGCCTGGGCCAACCACCGCCGGGGCGTGATGCCGTTGGTCACGTTGGTGATACGACCCGGGAAGATGGTGTTGAAGTCACGGAACAGATCCTCCTTGAGGATCCGGCTGTGAAGCTCGGCCACACCGTTGACCGTGTGGCTGCCCACGATGGCCAGATGGGCCATGCGCACGCGTTGACTGACCCCTTCGGCAATTAGGGAGACACGCTGTGCCAGCCCCTCGCCCTTTTCCCGACGAGTGCTGAGCCCCTGGAGAAAGCGGCGGTTGATCTCAAAAATAATTTCCGTATGGCGCGGCAGCAGACGCCGCATGAGATCCACGGGCCAGGTCTCCAGGGCTTCCGGCAGCACCGTGTGGTTGGTGTAGGCAAATGTTTTCTCACAAACCGGCCAGGCCTTTTCCCACGGCAGGTTTTCCTCATCCATGAGAATCCGCATGAGCTCGGGAACGGCGATCGCCGGGTGGGTGTCATTGAGTTGGATGGCCACAAAGTCCGACAGCTCGGAAAAGTCGCGATTCAATTTGCGGTACCGGCGCATGATATCGGCCAGGGTGGCGGCCACGAAGAAATACTGCTGTTTGAGACGCAGTTCGCGGCCCTGTTCCATTTCGTCGCTGGGGTACAGGACGCTGGAAATGGTTTCGCTCTGCACCTTGGCCTCGACGGCGCCGATATAATCGCCTTGGTTGAATTCGTCCAGGTTGAATTCCCGGCTGGACTTGGCCCGCCAGAGACGCATGTTGGTAACGAAATTGTCGCCAAAACCGGGCACCAGAATGTCACAGGCCATGGCCATGACCATTTCGCCGTCCACCCAGCGGAAACACTGCCGGCCGGCGGCATCGGTGTAGGCTTCCGTACGTCCGTAGAAACGTACCGGCACGAGGTATTCCCCGCGTCGGATTTCCCAGGGCGTTCCCTTGCGGGCCCAGTTGTCACACTGCTCGCGTTGCCAGCCGTTTTCGATGGTCTGATGGAAAATGCCATAGTCGTAACGGATGCCGTAGCCATAGCCGGGGTAGCCCAGGCAGGCCAGTGAATCCATGTAGCAGGAGGCCAGACGCCCCAGTCCGCCGTTGCCCAGGCCGGCGTCCCACTCTTCTTCTTCAAGTTCCTCCAGGTCGAACCCCAGTTCCTCCACCGCCTGGCGGGCTTCGGAAACCATCTGCAAACTGATCAGGTAGTTCATCAGGAATCGGCCTGGCAGAAATTCCAGCGACAGAAAGTAAACCCGCTTGGCCAGCGTGTCGTATTGGGAGCGTTGGGTACGAATCCAGCGGTCGATCAAACGATCGCGGACACTATAGGCAAGGCCCGTGAAACAGGCATGGCGGTTGGGTTTGGCCGGGTCCCGGCCCATGGTACGCCAGATGTGCTGTCTGATCTCATCTTTCAAGGCCATCGCCGGCCGGAAATCATGGGGGCCGCTAATGCCATCTTGGCGAAGCTTTTCAACCATGGAAATCTCCTCTGGATTGTCGGATGGGTCCACTTGGCCGTCGCCTGCACGCGCGATGCCTCGTCTGCCTCTACCGAGTCAATAAATTTGGGAACGTGAAGGACTGGCGGCCGATGGAAGGCCGGTTGGATCTTTGTGGATCCGGACGGTCGTACCGGAAAAATCCGATCCTGCGCATTTACGCTTTTATCATACCAAGGCGATTGGTCAAGCAGTAAGCCCCTTTACCGCAGGATAATCGCATTGGGCACCCACTGAAAAACAGAAAGCGGTCCGATTTATTGTACGGCGTCGGCTGTCGGCTCAGCGGTCATAGTGGACTTCCAGCTGGTCGAATTCCCCTGGGTCGAAATCCTCGATTCCCTGCGTTCGTTGAAGAAAGGTTTCGATTGCTTTGGCCGCGCTGGCATAGGCATCCATCACCGCAGAGAGCCGGATGACCAGTGGATCCTCCTCTCCCAGTTGGGCAACCATTTCGCCGAGCAGATGCCGACCTTTTTCAAGATGCTTGCGAATGCCGGCATAGGCGGCCTTGCGCGTTTCGTACTTCTTCTGCTCATTGTCGATGACCGGCAGGAGTCGTCGAACGGAGAATTCTACCAGTGCATCGCGGGGGGCGTTGAATGCCCGTGAGATTTCATCCAGCAGAGATAGGGATTGTCGGCTGATGACATAGGTTTTCTGGACCCGGTTTTCCACCTTGACGCGGGCATTTTGTACCTCCCGGGCGATGGCGTTGAGGGAATCACTGTCTTGGGCGAGGTGATCGAAAAGCGACTTCTGTTTGATGCCCAATTGGGCGGCCACGATGCTGATGGCTTCAATGCAGGTGGCGGAGAGTTTGAATGTCGCGCGCACCGACTGCTTGCCGCGAAGCCCGGAGCTGGTAATGAAGGCGAGCGAGCCGTCAATGGTTTTTTCGTCTTTCGGGGGCATAGGGTCCTCCACGATAAAAAGGCTATTGCATTACCTATTAATACAATAAAATTAAAATAATGCAACGAAAAAGTATTTCAACAATATTGACAAGCCCTGTTCTGTAAGTATTTTTTGGACATCGAAGAAGATCAACGATTGACGGGGGAACGCAATGAACCCCTTAACCAAGGCGTGAAACCTTTAACCAAGGGAGGTTTGACAATGATCTACAGAACTCTTTTCGGTGCTCCCGGTCGACGTTTCGGCGCTTCATTGAAGGAGCTGGAGGAGATGCAACAACGGATGGATCGCCTGTTCAATGGCTTTCGCGACAGATCCGCGGGGCGTGTGGGGGTCGGTGCCGGTGTATTTCCGGCGATCAATATCTCCGAAGATACCGGCGCTTACTATGTCAGTGCGGAGCTGCCCGGTGTAACGTCTGCGGACCTGGAGATCAACGTCACGGCCAATCAGCTGACCCTGGCCGGTGAACGCAAGATTTCCAAGGAAGCCGCCGATGCCCGCTATCACCGCCGGGAACGCGAAGCCGGTCGTTTCTCACGGGCCCTGGCGCTTCCCGGTGACATCGATGCCGACAATGTCAAGGCCGGGTTGGCGGATGGCGTTTTGACCATCACCATCCCCAAGGCAGAAAAAGCCAAGCCGAGGCAAATCACGGTTCAATAAGGGCATTGGATGAAAGGAGGAACGGATTATGTCAGAGACGAACGAGTTGAAAGTCAGAGAAAAACAAGAAGTCGCGCCATCCGCCGAGCTAACCAAGCCAGGACCGGTTTTTACGCCTCATGTGGATATTTTCGAAACCGACAACAGCCTGACGTTGTTGGTTGATATGCCCGGTGTCAAGGCTGATGACCTGAATGTGGATCTAAGGGATGATATCCTGACCCTGACCGGTGATGCCAAACCGTCGCTGGCCACGCCCGGGGAAAAGATCTACGGGGAATACGAGACCGGCCGCTACTATCGCCAGTTCTCCCTTTCCGAGGTCATTGCCCAGGATAAGATCGATGCCAAACTGAGCGACGGCGTGCTGCGCCTGACCCTTCCCAAGGTGGAAAAGGCCACGCCGCGACGCATCATGGTCCAGGTCGACTGATTGCCATCGGCCCTGTCGGGATATGGATTTTCGCCGACAGGGCCGATCCCGCCTTCAACAGGCCATGTCAATTTTAAAATAAATACACTGAAATAATTATATATTTAATGTTATCTGAATGAGAAAATGCTTGACGCCGTTCATTTTGAGAAGGCATATGAGGTGGGGTGTCAGTTTGAATGCAGTGGCTGAAACAATCGAAAAAAGGCGATGAATGACAGAGATTTTTTTTATCCGACATGGGCAGGCCTCCTTTGGTCAGCCGGATTACGACCAGCTTTCTTCCTTGGGGGAGCGCCAGGCAGCATTGTTGGGCCAACACCTCTGTCGCAGCGGTATCCGCTTTGACGCCGTCTATGCCGGCGGGATGAAGCGGCAACGCCAGACGGCGGAGATCGTCATGGCCCTGATGAACGGCCAGGCGCGAGAGAAGCTGGTGGTCGATCCGGATTTCAACGAATTCGACGCGTCGGATCGCATCATCGGCCGACTGTACCATGTGTTTCAGGGCGATCCGGCGCTTGGCGCGCAGATGCAGCGGATCCGAACCCATCACCAGGCTATCGGGCGGATCTTCGAGGTCGCCCGCCAGACGCAGGCGGAATCGCTGGGCGAAAACGAACGTGCCATGTTGGCGGACCAGTTCAGGAAGCGGATTACCCAGGCCATTGACAAGGTGGTGGCGCATGCCGGAGACGGTCAGCGGGTGGCCGTGTTTACTTCCGGTGGCCCCACGGCCGTGGCCTTGCGGCGAACGTTGGAAACCAGCCGCGAGAAGACCATTTGCCTGGGTTGGGAGCTGTGCAACACATCGGTGACCCGCATGCGCCACGAAGCGGACCGTTTCAACCTCGTACGCTTCAACTGCGTCGCCCACCTGGAGTTCCAAAACGATCCCTCCCTGATCACCTATATCTGATTATTTTTTGAACAGAGCGCCGTACTGACCGTAGCCGGCCGCTTCCAATTCCCCGGCCGGGATGAATTTCAGGGCGGCCGAGTTCATGCAGTACCGCAGCCCCGTGGGCTTGGGGCCATCGTTAAAGACATGGCCCAGGTGGGAATCGGCATGCTTGCTGCGGACTTCGGTTCGCACCATGAAGAGGCTGCGGTCCTGGTGCTCGACGATATTCTCCGGTGCCAGTGGCCGGGTAAAGCTGGGCCACCCGGTTCCCGAATCGAATTTATCCGTCGAACTGAACAGGGGCTCGCCGGAGATGATGTCCACGTAGATACCCGGCGCGTGGTTATCCCAATAGGCGTTATCAAAGGGCGGCTCGGTGCCCTCCTCGCGGGTCACCCGATACTGCAAGGGCGTCAGGGTTTTTCGGAGCTGCTCGTCCGAGGGGATCCTGGCGTCGTTTTTCTTCTTTCCCGCGGCCATATCCTCCATGCGATCCATTTCCTGTGCCGATGACGTTTTCTTCATCATCGCCTCGGCGCCGGCCCAGACCTTTTTCAGGAACTGATCCCGGCCCGAACCCGAGCGGTACCACTTGTAGCGAATGGGATTCTTCTTGTAATAGTCCTGATGGTATTCCTCGGCATCGAAAAAGGGGCCCAGAGGCAGAATATCGGTCACGATTGCCTGGTCGAAGCGCCCGCTGGCCGCCAGGGCTTTTTTGGATGCCTCGGCCTGCTGCTGCTCGGTTTCGTTGGCATAGAAGATCACGCTGCGGTACTGATTGCCGCGATCGACAAACTGGCCCCCGGCATCGGTGGGATCCACATGCCGCCAGAAAACATCCAAGAGGTCGTTATAGGAGATTTTTTGCGGGTCGTAAAAAACCTTGACGGCTTCCACATGACCGGTGCCGCCGGCTGAAACCTGTTGGTAGGTCGGATGGTCCACCCGGCCGCCGGTATAACCGGAGACGACCGCGATCACACCGTCCACTTTTTCAAAGTCCGATTCCGTACACCAGAAACAGCCACCGGCAAAGACGGCCGTCCGGGTGTTTGCGTTGATTTTATCCATGGGATGCTCCATTTTTTCGTCCATGCTGCGCACGGTTTGAAATCCGAAAAGGATCGCGGCCAGTGCCAGGACGGCAAGGATGGTTTTTTTCATTACACACCTCCTGTGGGTCTGTCCGTTAATGGGTGATCATGGACAGACAGTAAGACCCCCGATTAAGGGATGTGTAAGGTTAAGGTAAAGATTCGATAAAGAATTTCAAGGAATGGGGGCGGAATCGGAAGAAGCCCGATATCGGCGCCTGCGCGAATCCTTCGTCACTGCGGCGTACGCTTAAGTACGCCTCCCTCCTTCAGGATCCGCAAGCCTTGATCTCGGGGCTTCTTCCGCTTCCGTCGGAACAGCGACTTTTTACGCGTGCATCAATGATAGTTGCGGGTAAAATGGATCAAGGCGTTTCCTTGAGCCGTTTCAGGATCGTCTCCCGGTCGGCATCGGGATCCTGGTTGAGGATCGCGGCCACCCGGCGGGCCGTGTAGGCCGTGGCGATGGAGGTGCCGGCGTAGCGTCCGGCGTCTCCGCCGCTTCCCACCGGCAAATCGGCGATACCCGGTGCGGAAGTGGCCACGAAGTCGCCATAATTGGACTGATCCCAGGCCTTGCCGTCGGGCGTCAGGCTCCGACGCCGATGACGCTTTCGTAGGCGGCCGGGTATACCGGCATGCCGGTGGGGGCATTACCGGCGGCCGCCACCAGGATCAATCCCTTGCTGGTGGCGTAGCGAACCGCCGATTCGAGCAGGTCGCTGGTGGTTTCCGACCCCCAGCTGAGACTGACCACCCGGGCGCCGTTTTCGATGGCAAAGTTGATGGCGCGCGTCAGCGTGTAGGTGGAGGTATAGCCGGCATCATCAAAGGCACGAATGGCCAGTACCGGACTGCCGGCCGGATCTTGGGCCTCGACGCCCAACGGGTTGACCGCGCCGGCGGCGATCAGTGACATCTGGGTTCCGTGGCCCAGTTCATCACCGACCTCGGCACCGGGTGAAACCGCGTCATAGCTTCCCTTGACAAACGGGCTGCCGGCGTAGTCGCCTCGCAGGCCGCTGTCCATGACGGCAACGATCGTGTTTTCCGCCGCCGGAAAACGCGCCGGAACAGGCACCGACAAAGCCTCTCCGGTGGCGATTGGCGGTATGTCCGTTTCCATGGGATAGGCCAGGTCCGGTTCCGCCGTACGGATGCCCGGTGTGCCGGCCAGGGCTTCGGCAATGGTCGGCACATCACTGCCGTGGGGCAGACGGATGCGCAGGATGCCCAATGGCGTATAGCTGTCCAACAGGGTGGCGCCCAGCCGATCGAGCAATTCGGCCAAAGCGGCTGGGGTCATTTCCGGGGTCAGTTGCAGCAGCAGGATGTCGCGAACGTACTGGGTGCCGTCGGCCCCCTGGATGATCGCCAGATTCGTTGCCCGCCGGAAGGTTTGCATGCGATTTTCCTGCCCCCTGTAAAAGATGCGCAGCTCACTTAATTGGGGCTCGCCGTTGGGACGGGACCGGTCCGCATGCCAGATCAACGCGTAGTCGACGGACTTGAGAATTCCCGCAAGGGCCGTGGCCACCGGACGGTTGTCAAAACGGGCGGTAATGGCGGGATTGATGCGCGGATCAATGCGGATGCGCACCCCCTGGGTGGAGATTTGCTCCAGGATGGTGTCAAGGGCCTGATTCCGGGCATGCAGCGTCAGTCGCCCATCCACCAGACGGACCAGGAGGGACGGCGTTTCCGCCGCAGCCGAAAGCCCACCCCAAAAAGCGGTCAGCAGGATAACCAGCGATACGATTACTCTCATGGATGTCGTCCTTTCGTGCCGGCGCCCTAACACCGTGTTCATTCCTGGGGGGCGACCTGGGTCGCGGGGCCTTCCCGTATCCGCCGCAGGCTTGTCCTTGGCCAAGCTGGCGGCACTTTCCACCAGTTTGAAAGGGGCCTTGAGCGTGCGCGCCATGAAGTCGAGCAAGCCCTTGCCCACCGCCGATGGCGACATGGGGACCACCGACAGGTCGTCCAGCCTGCCGTGGACCCGTAAAGGAATCGAAATCAGCGAGCCGCCAGCCAGGTAACCGATCACGGGCAGCTTGCCGACGATCCGGTCGATGGTTCTGAGCGGTGCCACCAGTAAGTATATATCGGCTGTTTTCGAGGCAAGTTCAATTTTCCCCTCGCCGGTGATTTTCAGCGAATTGCCGTCCAGCAGGATCTCCTTCAGATGGACCCGCCCGTCGCCGATGGTGGCGTTGGCCTGGGCCTTGGAATAGCCGTAGCCTTTCTTTTTCAGGTCGGAATCGCCCCCGGTCAGGATCTCGGTGATGTTCAGCACCGACAGGATTTTCATCAGCAAACTGGAGTAGTCGACGCGGCCATTTGTTGAAGAAAACGTCAGCGTGCCTGTCAGGGCACGAACAAAATCGGTGTTTGTCGTGGGCATGCGGATTTCACCGGAAAGATCGTAGCGGGCATCGGCACTCACGCGACCGGGAAAGAAGCAATTGACGGTCGCTTCAATAGGCGCGCCGTTGGCGGCAACAGCCATGTCCAGGGAAACGCCCTGGGGGGAGACGTCCAATTCGCCGGACGTGGTGATGTCGCAGAGCATGGCCTTTTCCAACTGGACATGCGCGCTTCTACCGGTGACCGCAATGACCGCCGCCGCCGGCGACCAGGTGAATCCGCCAGGTGCAGCTGGTCAGCCCGGAGGTGAATCGTGCCATGAGGCAGCAGGGTTGGCGGAGAGGCTGCCTGAGTTGTTGGGGGGGCGGAACGGTCGCTTTTGCGGAACAGATGTTCCAGAAGGGCGTCGTCCAGGCGATCGGCATCCAGGTTGAGGTCGAAGCGGGGGCCGCCGGCCGGATTCGTCACGCTGCCGCTGACCAACAGATGGGTTTGCGCCAAGCTGACCCGGGAATCGGTGATCGTCAGCCGGGATCATTCCCGGCAATGGAAAACGCGTCAACGACAACCGGAACGGGCAGGATGTTCTCAAATGGGATGCCGTTACCGGCCAAGTTTCCCGTGAAGGTGATCTTCTGCGGGTGCGCCAGGTCGATGTGGGCTTTAAAATCGCCATCGAGGCGGTCGACAAGGGGCCGGTGGTTGACCTGTAGAAGCGTCGCCATGGCCTTGCTGATGGTGCCGGAAAAGACAACTTCGCCACGCTGGCCCTTCCAGTCGGCCGACAGGGTTGCCGCCGAATGGCCGTCGTTAAGAGACAGGCGCTGAATTTGCCAGGCATCGCTTGATCGGTCCAGATTCGCTTCAAGGGCAATCCCGCCAGCCGTTTTCAGTCCGCCCGCCAGGCTGAAGGCCGCGTGGCCGTCCCATTGGACCTTGAGCCGGGAAAGGTTCAGCGGGGGGGCGATCTGCAAAATGGCGGGAATCGGCAAGACGGTCCGCAACCACTCGATCGCATTTTTGCCCAGGGTGCCGTCCACCGTCAGGTCCAGTGGTGTTGGATGGGCGATGCCCTGGGAGTGGTGGCTGGCCACGACCACCGCATCCAGAAAGGAAATAGTAACGTCACTCGAACCTTCGGCACCGGGAACATAGGTGATCTTGCCCCCGGAAAGGACGATCGGGAACGGTGCGCGGGGCGTGGTCAGACGGAGGGCCTCTGGGGTCCCGGTGATGGCCAGCTGCCAATCGGCCGGTTGATTCAGTGGCCCGCTGATTTTCAGGCGGGACAATTGAACGCCGCCGGTCATCCCGGCGATGTAGGCTTTGGCGCTTTCCAGCCCCCTGAAGCCGGTCAGCCATGGATAGAAGATGGCTGTGTCGATGTCCGCCGAGGGCGTATCAATGGCAAGCTTGGCCGCCTGTCGCCAGTCGATGCTCGCCGCCAGGTCGGCGAACGAGATCCCCTGGAACCGGCCGCTGACGGCTTTGAAATCCACATGCTGACCGGCATAGGCCACATCGCCGTCGATCTCCTCCAGATCGGCCAGGATTCCCGGCAGGGTGACGCGGCCATGGGAAAGATGGCCCCTGGCGGTCATCTGTTTTAACCGCCAACCCGGTTTTTCCCGCTCGAATGCCGCGGTGTAGACGGCATCTTTCAGATGGCCGGCGCGGGCCACGCGAAAAGCCGTGCGGATACCGGACAGGTCGCCGGCGATCG
>NZ_BBCC01000130.1 GCF_001311845.1 Desulfosarcina cetonica JCM 12296
CCGGACCGATGGCCAGGGAGGTCCATCCGCCGCCACCAAGGTCGTGGCGGGTACCCGGCGGCGAGAAAATCCGGCCGGCCAGGGCACTGATGTTGTCAATGTCCACATCCGCTTTGCGCGCCAGGGGGTGAACCCGCATCAGGGCCTCGAAAAGATCGTCCGGCGCGACAAAGGTTTCCGGCCGGGCGTTGCCCGTCACCAGCAGCCAAAGGTAGTGGACACCGCCGATGCCGCACGTCCTGGCCAGCTCGATCGGATGGGCCATGGCGGCCAGGTTGTCCCGATCCACGGCCATGGCCAGGTTGGTGTCGATACCGCATTCTCCCACCCGCGAGAGCGTCTTTACCAGCCGATCGTAGCTACCGGCCCCGCGCGTCGCATCGTGTGCCGAACGGTCGCCATCCACGCTGATTTGAAAGTGCAGTCGCTCCATGGGCAGCTGCATCAGTTCTTGCCAACGCGCCTCGATGAGCAGGCCGTTGGTCAGAATCACCAGGTGGCTTTCGTCGTCATGATCGAGCACCGTCCGGCAGATTGCGATGAAATCCGGATGCATCAAGGGCTCGCCGCCGGTGAGGAAAAACAGGCGCGCACCCAAATCGAAACTCTGCACGAAGGCCCTTTGAAAGTCCGCCAGCGAGAGGGTCGTGCGGGCCTGGGGAGAGCAGGCAAACAGGCAGTGGCGGCAACTCAGGTTGCAGTGATCGGTGATGTGAAACCAGCACTCTTCCAGCCGGTCCAGTTCCAGCACGTCGGTACGTCCCGGATAAGGATCCGGCACGGGCAGGTGCATTTGGTCGAGAAGCTGACGCGCGCGGGTCAGCCAAAGCGGATCGAAGCCATTCTTCAACGTGCCGCCGCGTTGAATGCGTTGAATCAGGTCGTCCCCGGCAGGTCGGCACCAGCCAGAGGGGGGTCTCCGGTTGCAGGTAAATGGGCGTTTCATCGTATTCCAGTCGCTGCCACAGCGTCAGGTCGGGTCGATTCATGGGGGCATATCCATTGTTAAAGGTGGATTCAATTTATGGCCAAATGATCATAATCATAATTCTGAATAGGGTAAAATAGCATTTTTCGATCGATGGTGGTCACAGTATCGCTTTATCCGATTTGATTTAGCCTCACCGGAAAGGTAAGGGTCTAGTGCAGTCATAAACGATGGGAGAACCGATGGCAAAGGCAGCGCCCGCATGGATCGAACCGGAAATGACGGTATTGGACATCGTGAGCCGTTACCGCGACACGGAAGCCGTGTTCAAGCGTTGGGACGAACAGGCTGGTGAGTGCATTTGCTGCCAGGCCCTGTTTGACACCCTGCGCCAAGTGGCGCAACGCTACCAGCTGGACCTGGAGCGGCTTTTGGCCGAACTTCATGCCGCTGCCGCATCCGCCGCGTTCCCGCCGCCACCGGGTGGTGAGGGCTGATTTTCCCGTCGCTGATGGATTTATACGGCGGACCGCAGGAGAAGATCCATGGTCGAAAACAAGCAAAAATCGCCACTGCGCCTGACCGAGACGGTCAAAGGGGCCGGTTGAGCCTCTAAACTGCCTCCAGGGGACCTGGACAGGGCGTTGTGCGGGTTGGATTTTCCAACCGATCCCCATGTGCTCGTGGGACTCTCCCGGGCAGATGACGCCGGGGTATATCAAATTTCCGAGGATCTGGCCCTGATCCAGACCGTCGATTTTTTTACCCCCGTGGTGGACGACCCCTACGGGTTCGGCCAGATCGCCGCGGCCAATGCCCTGAGTGATGTCTACGCAATGGGCGGCGAGCCCAAAACCGCCATGAATCTGGTGGGGTTCCCCTTGAAGCAAATGGATCTGTCCGTGCTGCGGGCGGTCATTCAGGGGGGTATCGACAAGGTCAGGGAGGCCGGCGCCGTGCTGCTGGGCGGTCACAGCGTCGAGGATGACGAGTTCAAATATGGCCTTTCCGTGACCGGTTTCATCCATCCGAAGCAGATCCTCACCAAACAGGGGCTGCGCGCCGGCGACCGCCTGGTGTTGACCAAACCGCTCGGAACGGGGATCGTCAACACGGCCATCAAGGGAAACCTGGCTTCCGAGGCGCTCATCCAGCAGGTGATTGCCATCATGGCCAGCCTGAACCGCACGGCGGCCGAGGTGATGCGTCGGTATCCGGTCCACGCCTGCACCGACATTACCGGCTTCGGGCTGATCGGCCACTTGGCCGAGATGATCCAGGGCTCCGGGCTGGGTCTTAGCGTGCATGTCGATACCCTGCCGGTGATCCAGGAAGCGATCGAGTTTGCCGGCATGGGCATGGTTCCGGCCGGTGCCCATCGAAACCGGTCGTTCCGTTCGGCCATGGTGGCGCTGGCGTCATCGGTCGATCCGATCCTGCAGGATATCCTCTACGATCCCCAAACGTCCGGCGGCCTTTGCATCGTCGTCGCCCCCGCCGCGGCACAAGCCTGGTGGACCACCTGAAGGCCGAGGGTGTGTCGCATGCCACCGTGATCGGCGAGGTGGTGGATGATCCGGCCGACATGATTCGGGTGGCATAATGGGCGTCCGAATCGGGCGTGGCCGGACGTTATCTCCGATTTGCCGAAAACCCTGTTGATACAAAGGAATTTGCCGTGAAAAAGATCGATGCCAGAGGATTGTCCTGCCCTGCCCCGGTGCTGGAAACCAAAGCGGCCGTGGAGGCCTCGCACCCCCAAACGATCGAAGTGCTCGTGGACAACGAGCCGGCCCAACAGAACGTGACACGCTATTTGAATACCCAAGGCTACCAAACCGAGATCCGGCAAGAGGGGACCCTCTTCACGATTTTCGGCACCGGTGGTGATGCCGCGTCAGCCCCCGCATCGGAGGCGGTCGAACCGACCTCCGATGCAAAAAAAATCATGGTGATGGTGGCGGCCGACCGCATGGGTCGCGGGGACGACGAATTGGGGACCAAGCTGATGATCAATTTCATCAAGACCCTCAAGGAGATGGGGGATGAACTGTGGCGCCTGGTGTTCGTCAACAGCGGCGTCAAGCTGACCATCACCGGTGCCGCACCCCTGGCGGATCTGAAAGATCTTGACGCGGCCGGCGTGACCATCCTGGTGTGCGGGACCTGTCTGGATCACTTCCAATTACTGGAACAGAAACAGGTGGGCGAGACCACCAACATGCTGGATATCGTAACCGCCATGCAACTGGCCGATAAAGTGGTCACGATCTAAACGCGTGTCAGTGGTCGTACTGCTTGGCATAGGCCGCGTCGTTGTATAATCCCTCGCCATATTGATCCGCGCCGTATTTCCGCAGGAGATCCTGTCCCGCATCCGAGACGACGAAATCCACGAAAGCGGCTGCCAGGGGCTGGGCGGGCGTGGCGCCTTCGGGCTGGCAAAGGGTGTGATAGGTGTTGATCAGCACCGGATCGCCGCGGTAGAGAATTTTCAGGTTGGCCAGTTCCTTTTTGGCCGCCACCCAGGTGCTGCTGTCGGTCATGAAATAGCCATTTTCCGCGTCGGCCATTTTCAGGGTCGCCATCATGAACGTATGGGTGACCTTGTACCAGTCGCCCTCGGGGGTGATGCCGGCGGCCTTCCAGATGGCCAGTTCCTTCTTGTGGGTGCCGGAATTGTCTCCGCGGGAGAGAAAGAGCGCCTTGGCTCCGGCGATACGCTTGTAAGCGTCGGCGGCACGCGTCGCAGCGGCGATCTTGGCCGGATCCCCCGCCGGACCGACGATATAAAATTCATTGGAGCCGATCAGGTTGCGCTTGATGGCCCAGCCATCGGCAACGGCCTGCTTTTCAGCGGCCGGGGCATGGACCATGACCAGATCGACCGATTTCGCCTTGAGCAGTTTCAGCGAGGCGCCTGAACCGGCTTTCTTCCAGCACAATTGGGTGTCGTGGGTTTGGTTGAAAGCGTTGGCCAGCACTTCGAGCAGGCCCAGTTCACCGGGGCTTCCGGTCGCCAGCCGAAGGGTCGCGGCACCGTTGCCATAGACCGCGGTGCAATTGTCCTGGGCCCAGGTGGCCGGTACCAGCAGGAAAACGACGACCAGAAGGGCGGGAAAAAGCGTCCATGTTGATCTGTAGCGCATGCGGAGTCTCCTTGTTGGGGTGGTGGCGTGAGCCGAAAAACGTGCATCTGCTTAGCGAACAAACAAACCCCCTGTCAACACCATCTGACTGTTATAATTAGAATATACAAAAACATACCGATGCTTACACGGACGAACCAGAATCACGCCGCCGGCGATGCCATCTCTTTTTCCAGATCCGTCAATGCCCGGCGAATCTGACGGAGTGCCTGACGGATGCGATTTTCGTTTTCCACCAGGGCCAGACGCAGGTAACCGTCGCCCTCTTCGCCGAAACCGGCGCCAGGCGTGACGGCCACGTTGGCCCGTTGCATCATCTCGATGGCAAACTTCAGCGACCCTATGCGGCACCAGGCTCGGGGATCTTCACCCACACGAACATGCCGGCCTTGGGCTTCTCCACCGGCCAGCCCATACGTTCCAGCCCCTCGCACATCACATCCCGCCGGCTCTGGTAAATGGCGGCTTGCGTGGCGATGTCATCTTCACAGTCGCGCATGGCCACGATCCCGGCAATCTGGATGGGCGAAAAGATGCCATAGTCGTAGTAGCCCTTGATCCGGCCCAGTCCCTCGATGATTTTCGGGTTGCCCACGCAGTAACCCACCCGCCAGCCGGCCATGTTGTAGGACTTGGAGAAGGAGCCGAACTCGACACCGACATCCATGGCGCCGGGCACTTCCATGAAGCTGGGCGCGGTATAACCGTCAAAGGTGATCCGGGCATAGGCAAAATCATTGACCACCATGAATCCATAGCGCTTGGCCAGGGTGGCCACCTCCCTGAAAAATTCTTTCGAGGCCAGCGTGCCGGTGGGATTGTGGGGGTAGTTGAGCATCAAAAGGCGCGGAATCGGCGTCAGGGATTCGCACATGGTGGCGATGCGCTTTAAAAATTCATCTTCCGAGGCGATGGGGATCCGGATCACACTGGCGCCGGCAATGACCGCGGCGTAGACATGGATGGGAAAGGCCGGCGCCGCCACCAGCACCGTGTCGCCAGGACCCACCAGGGCCAGGCAGAGGTGTGAGATCCCCTCCTTGGAGCCGATGGTACAGATGATTTCCTGCTCCGATTCCAGGTCGACGCCATAGTTGCGCTGGTAGTAAAGGGCGATTTCGCGCCGCAGGTTGCGCATCCCGCCGGCCACCGGATAGCGGTGGGTCTTGGGATCCTGGGATACCTCGCAGAGCTTTTCGATGACCGCGTTGGGTGCCGGGTCCATGGGGTTGCCCATGCCCAGATCGATGACATCCTCACCGTTCCAGCGCCGTTCCATCTTCATTTTGTTGATCATGCCGAACAGATAGGGCGGCAATTGGGACATACGTTCCGAAAAGCGAATGTTTACGGTCTGTTCCATTTTTTCTCCTTTATCATAAGTTTTATTACCGCCACCACTGGGAGAAAAAGAAAAACCCCCGATCCGTCCGGCCCGGGGGTTGAAGCGAGAAGGGCCGGCGTCGGGTCCGGCCCAATGATATCGGTGATTCAGCGTTTAGGGGATGCTGCCGCCGACCGTCAATGGACCGAGTCCGTTGCGGCGGCCGCGGCATGGTGCAAGTTCATGGTCACGGCAATTGGCCTTTCGTTAGGAACGACAATTGATCTGTCGCGCACGCATGCATAGCAAACGCACCACGGATTTGTCAACGAATTGCTGCTGCCGACCCATTTATGCGTTCGTCGCATTTGACCCGGAATTTTCAAGTATTGTATAATCTTTTCTTAATGGTCAACGGTGTCGTTTTATATTATCAACATGGCAAACCATAAGACGCCCGCCCTGAAAACATCCGATCGGGCGGGGATGGGGAACTTTGCGCATCATGCTGTTTGTCCTTAAAAAAGCGATTACCGCGATTGCCCTGCCACCGGGGATTCTTATCCTGATCATGGTGGTAATCGGCCTTAACCTCATCTTCAGTCGGCGTTTCCGGATCGGGCTGATCAGCCTGGGGGTCGGGATTCTGTTGTGGGCCATGTCCATCGGCCCGGTCGCCAATTTCCTGATGCGCGGCCTGGAAGCCGACTACACCATCCCCTCTCAGCCAGCCGGTGATGTGATGGTTCTCTTGGGCGGCGGAATCATCGATTGGGTGCCGGATCTTACCGGTACGGGCGCCCCATCACCCCTGATGATGGGGCGTGTGGTTACGGCCGTGCGCCTCTATCAGCGCTTGCAGCTGCCCATCATCGTGACCGGCGGCCGGGGGTGGGATGATGACGGCATGGCTGAAGCAACGGTGGTCAAGCGGTTTCTCGTAGACCTGGGAATCCCGGAAAATCGGATTATCGAGGAGGACCAGGCCCGGGATACGGCTCAGAATGCACGCTTCACGGCGGCTATCTGCCAGCAGAAAGGCTATCGCGAACCGATCCTACTCACGGCGGCCTACCACCTGAAACGGTCCGTGATGGTTTTCGAGGCGGCCGGTTTGCGGGTGACGCCCTTTCCCGCCTATTTCCTGGGGGCCCGGGCCAGACCCTACACATGGCGGCAACTGCTGCCCCAGGCGACGGCCTTTTATGTCAGTGCCTGCGCCATTCACGAATATGTGGGGCTGCTTTATTACCGCATGGTAAGGGTCCAGCCATGAGACTTTCGCGTCTGAAACCAGCGGTCCCCAAATGCTGGCTTTTCTTTGCCTGCGGGGTGATGTGGAGCGCAGTGGGGCTGATGATGTGTGCCCGGGCCGCCGGCTGGCTGGTGCCCGAGGGGATCTTTCGAGGGGGCGGCTTCGAACTGGCCGGGATGGCCATGGCCATCATCGTGCTGCGGCTCGGGTTTGGCGGGATCGCGCGCAAAAACATTCAGCGTTTGCGCCGCCTGCCGGAAAGGGGATGTTTTTTTGCGTTTCAGGCCTGGAAAAGCTACCTGATCATCATGGTGATGATTGCGCTGGGGATCACGTTGCGGCACCTGCCAATCCCCCACAGCGCCCTCTCTCTGGTTTACACCACCATCGGCGGCGCCCTTTTCATGGGCAGCTTTTACTACTACGGCCATCTGTTGCGGCTGTTGCGCGTCGTTTCCCAGCGTCACCCCTGATATCCCAGCCTTATGGGCTAACCGAGGGTGGTGGACGACTTCTCGAGATCGACGATGCGTTCGCCCTTCCCGTAATTCCGGGTTTCGTAACGGGTAATGCCCATGAGTTTTTGGGTGATGGCGCCCATGCGCTCGACCTGGGTTTTGATCTTGGCAAGCTTGGGGAAAAGCGGATCGTTTGGATCGATGGTGTCGAGGAGCAGTTCGGTGTGACCGGAAATGGCCATCATGGGCTGGTTCAGCTCATGGCAGATGGCACCGGCGGTTTCAAGCACGGCCTGGAGTTTTTCGCGATAAATGCGTTCGGATTCGCTACGGTGGCGGTGCAGGGCGATTTCGATGGAAACCAGCAGGCTGCGGGTTTCAAAGGGCTTGACCACATAGCCGAAGGGCTCCATGACCTTGGCGCGTTCCAGGGTGGCCGCATCCGTATAGGCGGTAAGATAGACCACGGGGATGCTGAAGCGGTCGCGGATCCGACCGGCGGCTTCGATGCCGTCCATCTCGCCCTTGAGACGGATATCCATCAGGATCAGATCCGGCTGCAGGGCGGCCGCATGGGCGATGGCGGTTTCCCCATCATGGGCCACGCCGCATACCGCATATCCATTTTTTTCGAGACGGCTTTTGATCTCCTGGGCCACGATGCCTTCGTCTTCCACCACCAGTATGGACGCCGGTGTCATATCAGCTTTCCTTTTTGGGTTGTTCGGGCGTGCTTACAACAATGCTGAAGCGCGTTCCGTTGGTTGTATCGACGGATACCGTGCCGTCCAGTTGGGCGGTCAGGGTATGGATCAGCCGCAGGCCCAGCGACGGCTTTTCGTTTTCGGCCGGCGATTCGGCCATTCCGATGCCGTTGTCCGCCACGACAAGCTCCATTCGGCCGGGGCTCAGCATCCGCACGATCACATCCAGCGTACCCATGGCCGCCGGTGTAAAGGCATGCTTGAGGGTGTTGCACACCAGTTCGTTGACAATCAGGCCGCAGGGAACGGCCGTGTCGACCCCCAGGCGAATGTCGTCGGCCCGGACGTTGAGTCGGATGCGTGACGAATCGATCCCGTAGGCATCGAACAGGTTGGCGGTCAACCCCTCGATGTAGCGCCCAAAGTCAATGCGGGCCAGATCGGTTGTACCGTAGAGCTGTTCGTGGATCAAGGCCATGGATTTGACCCGATGCTGACTCTCGCGCAGAATCTCGATTCCCTTGGGATCACTAAGGTAATCCTCCTGCAGATACAGCAGGCTGCTGACGATCTGCAGGTTGTTCTTGACCCGATGGTGGATCTCCTTGAGCAGGGCCTCCTTTTCCGCCAGCGACTGGCGCAGCTTTTGGTCTGCCGCGACCAATTCCTTCTCCGTCATTTGCCGTTCGAACAATTCCCGGCGCAGCTCGGCGGTTTTGCGTTGGACCATACGGTTTTGTTGGACGTATCCGAAAAACGCCGCGACGATCAGCACGCCCACCCAGACCAGGACCCAGAAAAGGCGATCGCCCCCCAGCGATCCTTGGCCGGTGGCATGCGCCGGGATGGCGGTCAGCACAAAGCTGAGAATGCCGTAGCAGCATCCGCCGCGGATCGCTCGGCGGATTCGAAATGGGTGTCTCGCGGCAGGCATCAAATCAGGGTATGGACCCGTTGCGCCAGTTCGTGGATGGCACGGGCGGCCTTGCTGCCAGGGGTTTGTTCGACGAAAGGAACCTGATCGAGAACCGCTCGGCGGACGGCCGTGTCCTCCGGAATATTGCCGAGGTGGGCGAGCTTCAGCTTGAGGAACCGTTGGGTGACGCGGTTGATGGTTTCCACGGTGTGCTTCCCCTCGCGCACACCGCGCACAAAATTGAGCACCAGGTTGAAATGGTCGATGCCATAATCGCGGCAGAGCAGTTTGATCAGGGCATAGGCATCGGTCATGGATGTGGGGTCCGGGCTGAGGAGAAAAATGTTGTGGTCGGCAAATTGATTGTACCACAACACGGATGCGCCGATACCCGCGGCCGTATCGATGATGACGTAATCGAAATCCGTCGATATCATTTTGATCAAGGACCCCAGTCGCTCCTGCTGCCCTGCGCCCAGGGTGACCAGCTCGGGAACACCGGAACTGCCCGGCAGCACGGCCAGGTTGGGACGGGCATAAATCAATGCCTGGCGAGGTCGGTGCCGTTTTCAAGAATATCCCGGAAATCGCGTTTTACCGATAGGCGCAGCAGCACATCCACGTTGGCCAGGCCCATGTCGCCGTCGATCACCAGCACGCGGCTGTCGTTGCGCGACAGGGCGATGGCAAAATTGATCGTGAAGCTGGTCTTGCCAACGCCCCCTTTTCCGCTGGTCACACAAAGGGTCAGCGGTTTTTTTATCTTCTGGGCCATCATTTTTTTCGTCCGCAACGCACAATCAGGCAATGTTGTCCACGTCTTCCGAATGCTTGAGATTTGTTTAGGCTCAATATCGGCCTCGGGCGAACTTACTTTAACCGGTACGGGGGAAGAAAATCGCGAATGATCCATAGCGCCATGATCCGTGCATCGTGTGCGGCAAGCGCCAACAAACATTTCGAAACTCAATTAATTAGGAAATCTAAATATTTTTATTGCGAACAATTAGGAAATCATATATTAAAGGTTCTCATCCCTTTGGAGGTCCTATGAAAGACAATGATTCCTTAGCCATCGCACGTTATATTTTCACCACCGGTCGAATGGTCCACGACATGGTCACGCGGATTTGCACGGCCGCCGGCATGGAAAAAGGGAAAACCAGCCGATTTGGCGAGCTGTCCGCGCAACAGATGAACATGATTCTGATGGTTCGCTTCCGCCAGGCCGTGTCGGTCTCGGAACTCGCCCGGCTGCTGGGCGTCTCGCCGCCATCCGTGTCAACGATGGTGGAGCGCCTGGTGGAGCGGGGCTTGCTGACCCGGACGGCTTGTCAACAGGACCGGCGTAAAGTGGAGATCCGGGTGTCACCGGATGCGATCGCGGACATCGCCCGCGTCGAGGATATGATCCTCGGGTCGTTTGTGGAGCTGGTCGAAGCCGTGGGACCGGAAACCACCCAAAAGTGGTGCGAAGTGCTTCAGCAGGTCAAGCAGGTTCTCGAAAAAAAACAGCTATCCGTTTAAGGGTGAAAGAAATGAAAATCACACAAAAGGAAAACGGACAGAAGCGGCACGTGGCCATGCGCATTGTGGTCTGCACGTTGATTATCACCGCCGGCTGGGCCGGTATGAAGGGTTTGGCCAGTCTTAAAGAACCCCCTGCAGAGGCGAAAAACGAAGAACGGGCCATTTCGGTACAGACCCTGACGGCCAAGCCGTTGGATTATCCGGTGACCATCACCGGTTACGGCCAGGCAAGGGCCCTGACCGAGGTGACCATCGCCCCGGAAGTGTCCGGCCGGATCGTCGCCACCCATCCCACCCTCAAAACCGGCCAGATCGTCCCGATCGGAGCGCTCCTTTTCCGGATCGATCCGGCCGACTACACGGCCGGTCTGCAAGAGGCGCAGGCCGGCGTGACCCAATGGCAAAACACGGCGGCACGGTTGAAAAAACAACTGGCCATCGACACCCAACGCTTGAAAACCCTGCAGCGTAGTGCCGCGTTGGCCAAAACCGAATTCGAACGAATCCGGCAACTTTTCGAATTGGATCAGGTGGGAACGCGATCCGGCGTGGACCAGGCGGAACGGACCTACAACAGCGCCACCGACCTGGCGGATCAAATGGCCCAGGCGGTGAGTCTTTATCCGCTGCAGATCCGGGAGGCGCAGAGTAGTCTGCGCTCCGCCCAGGCACGCCTTTCCGTGGCCGAAACCAATTTTGCCCGTTGTGAGGTGACAGCACCGTTCAACGCACGCCTCAAGGATGTCAACCTGGAGATCGGCCAGTTTGTCGCACCCGGCCAGCCGGTGTTGACCCTGGCCGATGACACGATCCTGGAAATTCAGGTTCCCCTGGACAGCCGTGATGCCCGCAACTGGCTGCAATTTGAAACATCGCCGGGCGACCGCCCGACGTCGGCCTGGTTCGCCGGACTCAAACCGGTGACCTGCACCATCTGCTGGACCGAGGACAAAGCCGGATCGGCCTGGACCGGCGTGTTGAACCGGGTCGTGAAGTTCGACCCGCAGACAAGAACCCTTACCGTGGCCGTTCGGATATCCGGTGAAGCGGCAGGGGCCGGTGGCCCCCGGCGCCTGCCCCTGGTGGAAGGGATGTTCTGCGCGGTAGAGATTCCCGGCCGGACCATGGCAGGCGTCGTGCGTCTGCCACGCCAGGCGGTGACCTACGAAAACAAGGTCTACCTGGCCAGCGCCGCCAGGCGGCTCAAAACCGCCGGTGTTACCGTCGTGCGCAGTGAAGGCGAGTATGTATATGTGGGGCAGGGGCTGCAAGCAGGCGACACGGTGATCATTACCCGGCTCATCGATCCCCTGGAAAACAGCCTGTTGGAAATGGCCCCCGCGGTCGACAAGGAATCTGCCTCATGAAACAGATGCTTGCCGCATTTGCCAGAAACACGGTATTCGCCAATATTGTGCTGGCATTGATCTTTATCGCCGGATATACCGTGACCGCCAACATGATCCGGGAAACCTTTCCCGAGTTTTCCCTGGACATGATCACCATTGCGGTGCCCTATCCCGGCGCGGACCCTGAAGAGGTGGAGGAGGGAATCAGTCGCAAGATCGAAGAGGCCATCGAGGGCCTCGAGGGCATCAAGCAATTCACCACCCAATCCGCCGAAGCGCTGAGCACGGCCAATATCGAAGTCAGCGAAGACTATGCTGTGGATGAAGTGCTCGACCGCGTGCGCACCAAGGTCAACGCCATCTCCACCTTTCCGGTGGATGCGGAAAAACCGGTGATCAGCGAACTGCTGCTCAAGGATCTGGTGACCCTGCTCTACCTGTCCGGCGACATGTCTGAGCGACGGATCAAGGAATGGTCCGAGACAATCAAGGACGAGATCCAGCAACTTCCCAACATCTCCCAGGTGTCGACCTTCGGGGCGCGCGAATACGAAATTTCCATCGAGGTATCCGAAGAAAAACTGCGTCAGTATGGGCTCTCCTTTGAGGATGTGGCCAGTGCCGTGCGCCGCAGCAGCCTGAACCTGGCCGGCGGCACCATCCGAACGCGCGCAGAGGAGATCCGCGTGCGCACCATGGGTCGGAAATATACCGGTGCGGAGCTGGCCGGCATTGTCGTTCTGGCGCGGCCCGAAGGGGATGTGATTACCCTGGACCGCCTGGCGCGCATCAACGATGGTTTCGCCGAGGATCCCATCGCCGCCACCATCAACGGGGATTCGGCGGTGTTGCTGCTCGTTTATAAAACCCCCGAAGAGGATGCCCTGGAGATCTCCAGAGCCGTCAACGATTATGTTCAGGCCAAACGCCTGGCAGTGCCCCCGGGGGTCAACATCAAAATCCTTTACGACAGCACCGAGATGCTGCGGGCACGCATCGACCTCTTGGTGAAAAACGGTATCATCGGGCTGATCATCGTCTTTCTGTTGCTGTGGTGTTTTCTCAATACCCGCCTCTCCTTCTGGGCCGGCATGGGCATCCCCACCGCCATTGCCGGGGCGTTGGTGATTCTTTGGGGATTGGGCGGCACGATCAACATGATTTCGCTTTTCGGGCTGATTATGGTATTGGGCATTGTTGTGGATGACGCCATCGTCGTGGGAGAGGCCATTTACGTGCATCGCAAGCAGGGCAAGCCCGCCCTCAAGGCCGCCATCGATGGGGTCAGTGAAGTGGGGATGCCGGTCATTGCCGCCGTGTTGACCACCATTGTGGCATTCATCCCGCTGTTTTATGTGGGCGGCATCATGGGCAAGTTCATTTCCATTCTGCCGGCGTGGTGATCGCCTGTCTGGTGGTTTCACTGGTGGAGTGCCTGCTTTTGCTTCCGGCACATTTGAGCCACTTACCCGACCCCCATCAAGCCCCGGTGGCGCGTCATCGGTTGATAAGCCGGCTTGCCCGGGTCCAGGAGGCCACCTCCCGTTGGATGGAGCGATTCGTCACCCGCGTTTATCGCCCATTTCTGAGCAGCACCTTAAAATGGCGCTATATCTCCCTGGCCACGGCCATCGCCGTTTTGATGCTGACCATCGGCCTGGTGAAAGGCGGCATCATCAAGTTCGAGGTGTTTCCCAAAATGGACGGTTTCATCATGACCGCCACGGCGGAGTTTCCCAGCGGCACCCCGCCGGAGGTGACCCGACGTGCCGTCCGGGAAATCGAAGCGGCCCTGATGCGACTGCAAAAAAGCACGCCCACGCGCAGTGGCGACCCGCTGGTCAAAGATCGCCTGACCTTGGTGGGCCAGACCCTGGGCAACATGCCCGATACCGGCCCTAACTATGGATCGGTGCAGGCGATTCTACTCGATTCCGAACAGCGCGGAATCCATTCCGAGGATTTGATGGTACGCTGGGAAAAGGCGATCGGCACACTGCCGGGCATCAAATCCCTGACCTTTTCGGGAATGGAATCCGGCCCGCCTGGCGATCCTATCGAGGTGTGGCTCCAGGGGCACGACATGAAAAGGCTCCTGGTGGCAGCCGATGAGCTGATGGCGCGGCTGAGGAAATTCGATGGCGTCTATCAGATCCGCAGCGACTTTTCACCGGGCAAGAACGAAATGCGCCTGGCCCTCAAACCGGAAGCCCGCGCCCTGGGGCTGACCGTGGAGGACCTGGCGCGGCAGGTCTATGCCGCTACTACGGTGATGAAGCCCTGCGGCTGCAGCGGGGCCGGGATGATGTACGCGTCAAGGTTCGCTACACGGCGGATGAGCGCAGCCGACTTTCCGACCTGGAACAGGTGCGCATCCGTACCGCCGGCGGTTTCGAGGTCCCGCTCATGTCCGTCGCCGATGTCGCCTTCACGCCGGGCTACTCGACCATCACCCGCACCGACGGAATGCGCCGGGTCGCGGTGAGTGCCGGTGTGGATACCAAGAAAGCCAATGCCAACGAAATCTTTGCCGAATTGTCAGCCAGCTATTTCCCGGCGCTGAAGAAACGCCATCCCGGTATTTTTGTGGATCTTCAGGGCGAGCAGAAAAAGATGCGCGAATCCTTCGGCAGCCTGAAAATCGGATTTCCTTTGGCCGTGTTGGGCATTTTCATTATCATCGCCACCATGTTCCGGTCTTATGCTCAGCCTTTGGTGATTATGTTTACCGTTCCGTTTGGTATTATCGGTGCGATATTCGGGCACCTGTTGATGGGTTATGATCTATCCATCATGAGCCTTTTCGGCATGGTGGCCCTCACCGGCGTAGTGGTCAACGATGCGATTGTGCTTATCGAGCGCATCAATGAAAACCTGGCCTGCGGAGTGCCCTTTTTCGACGCCATTCTACAAGGTGGCATGCGGCGCTTCAGGGCTATTTTCCTGACCACCGTGAGCACGGTGGGGGGATTGGCACCGCTGATTCTGGAGACCGATTTCCAGGCCAAGTTCCTGATTCCCATGGCCTTGTCCATTGCTGCCGGGGTGGCCTTTGCCACGGTTCTCACGCTGATTCTGATACCCAGCCTGCTGGTGATCCTGAGCGATCTGCGCTTGTTGATCCACCGCTTCCGCCATGGCCGATGGCCGAACAGGCGGGATGTGGAACCGGCCTGTGACCGGCATGCCGATCCGCTGGGAATGGATCCGGAAAAGAAGACCTTGCCGCCCGTGGATTTGTGCAACTTGCCGCAATGACACCAATCAATGCTCAACAAGGGAGTGAATCCATGAAATCCTGCCTCATTCTGGTTCTGCTGATACTGGGCGGCTGGGGTGCTGCCCCGGATACTGCCGCTGCCGCGCCTGAATCGGGTGGCAACCCGGACTGGACGTCGATCGCGGTCCTCGATCTCGACACCGCGATCAGCATTGCCCTGCGTGACAACCCCAGTCTGGAGCCGCCGCTGCCCGTGTTCACCAGGCCAAGGCGCAGGTGGCGCAGGCCCGGGCCGCCTACTGGCCCCGCCTGGACGCCAACGCCTCGGCGGCACGCGTTGACCTGTCCGAAACCACCTATCAGGAAAATCTGGCTTTGGCGCGGATTTTCGATCCCAACGCCAGTATTTCCAATCCCGAGGAAACCTACCATACGGATCTGACCGCTTCCTGGACCCTTTTCGACGGATTCGAACGCAAGTTCACCAAGATGGCGGCCCGTTACGGGGAGCAGTCCAGCGCCGCCGCCCTGAATGATGTGCGTCGCCTCCTGGCCGCCGCCGTGGCCCAGGCGTACTTTTCGGCCCAGCTCGCCTTGGAAAACATTGCCATCGCCAAGGCGGATGAGGCCTTCAACCTGCGGCAGCTGGCCGATGCCGAGGCCCGCCAACGGGTCGGCACCGGTGCCCTGAGCGATGTGCTCAATTTTCAGGTAAGAAAAAACCAGGCCAATACCAACCGCATCAACCAGGAGTCCCAGTACACGATTTCCCTCTTCGGCCTGGCCGCGCTCTTGGGGCTTCCCGAGTCGCGACTGCCGGATGCGGTGAAACTCGCCTCCCTGGCGCCCGAAACCGCCACCGAAATGGCGTCGCCTTCCCTGGAAGACCTCATCGCCACAGCCCTTGATCACCGGTCGGATCTCAAGGCCTTGCACTGGCAGGTCCAGCAGGCCGAGGCCCAGGTCGAGGTCGCCCGTTCCGGTTACTATCCCTCGGTGGCCCTGTCGGGCACCGTGGGTGGGGATCGCAGCGGTGACGCGGACTTTCGCCAGGATGATTTCGGCAACCAGGTCCAGTTGGGCCTCTCTTACAATCTCTTTTCCGGGGGATACACCCGCGCAAAAATCCAGGAAGCCCGTCAGCGCAAGGTCGAGCTGGAAAAAACACTGGCGGATCAGCGTCTTTCCACCACCGCCGATATTCGTAGCGCTGCGACACGGGTGGCCACGGCCCAGACCCAGGTGATCCTGCAGCGTGAAAACGTGGATCTGGTCCAGCGCACCCGCGATCTGGTGGAAAAGGAGTACAACGCCGGCCAGGGATCGCTGGTGCGTCTCAACGAAGCCCAGAAGGACCTCACCACGGCCCGGAGCAATCTGGCCTTGGCCCTGGTGGGCCTGCGCCAGGCCTGGGTGGAACTTCGCACCCAAGCTGGCACCTTGCTGGCGAACTTGGCATTTTGAAGCATTTTAGGGAGGGGGAGCATGTTTGATTTGAAAAGAAATGTCATCCGCCTGCTGGCGATTCTCGTTCTGGCGGGAAGCGCCTGCCCGCTCACGGCCCTGGCCGCCGAACCGCCGAACGTACCCCTTGTCCTGGACCAGGCCGTGGCCTTGGCCGTAGCCAACAACCGCCTGGTGCGGGAGACGGTCGCAAACAGCCATGCCGCCGAGGCGGCCCACCGCAGCGCCCGGGCCGACCTGTTTCCCAAGGCCTCGGCCGAGTACGGCTACACCCGTTTCAAGGAACAACCGTATATGTGGGTGGAAGGATACCAGATGAGCCCCCAGGGCACGATCACCGGCATCCAGAGCTACCAAAAAGCCACCTCCGACAAAACGATGGTCAAATGGAACCTGACCCTCACCCAACCCCTTTTTACCGGTTTTGCCCTCATCACGCGACTCAAGATGGCCGAATTGGGTATCAAAAGCAGCCGGGTGGACGAGGCCGTCGCCCTTCAGGATGTGACCAAGCAGGCCAAACTGGCGTTCATCAACGTACTCCTGGCCGAAAAGCTCTTGACCGTGGCCATCCAGACGGAGGTCAGCATCGCCTCCCATGCACGCAATGCCGAAAATTTCTACGACCAGGGCCTGATTCCCTACAACGACCAGCTCCAGTCCAAGGTGGCCCTGGCGGATGCCACCCAGCAGCGCGTGGCCCAGGCCGCCCGCCGGGAGATGGCCGTCGCCTCCCTCAACACGGTGTTGGATCTGCCGGTCGAGCACCCGACGCGCGTGCATGAACTGGCCGATCAGCCGGTCAGCGAACCGGCGGCACTGACCGGCCTGATGGCACGCGCCCTCCAGCGTCGTCCGGAACTCACGGGCCTGGATCTGGGTCGGCAGCAGTTGGTCCAGGGGGTCACCCTGCCCGCAGCGCCTATTATCCCACCGTCTCCCTGGTGGGACAGTACCGCCAGCAGGGTGACGATCCCATGGCCACCGAAAATGATTACGACAACGCGCACAACGCCTTGGTCGGCGTCCAGGCCCAGTGGACTTTTTTCGAATGGGGCAAGACCCGGGCCGAGGAATCGCGCATCCGCCACCAGATCCGGGCCATGGATGAGAAGATCGAAGCGGTCAGGCAGTCCATCCAGCTGGAGGTCAAGGACGCCTATACCCGCTTGCAGGTTGCCCGGGAAAATATCCGTACGGCCAACGCGGCCCTGGACCAGGCCCGGGAAAACCTGCGCATCGTCAACACCCGCTATGCCCAGCAGATGGCCACCTCCACGGATGTGCTGGACGCCAACACCAAGCAAACCCAGGCCCAGGCCAACTATTACGGCGCGGTGTATGGCTGCCACTCGGCCCTGGCCGAATTGGAACGCGCCGTGGGCCAGCCGGTGGCGGATCGTCTTTCTGAATCCACGCCGACCCCCTGATCGGGAGCGCTTTTGATTGGACCGTGAAATGCCGGTGATGGGTTTTGAATGCCGATGGCGTCAGCGCAGGCGCCCGCCGGTCCGGGCCCGGCGCTGCCACATGCCGGCAACGATGATGCACCCGATGAAAAACGCCACCAGGGCGGCGGTTTCGGGGAGAACATCGCCGATCCGCCCCCCCCGGACAAACACGTCTATAACTCCCGTCAGCCCCCATCCCAGGGGAGAGATGACGCTGATTTTCTGCATGAACGTCGGCATGGCATACACCGGTACCATGATGCCGCCCAGGGCGGCGGCGATGACCACGGAAATCGGGCCGATCACGGCGGCCTGCTGGTAGGAATCCACCACGCTGCCCAACAGGATGCCGAATCCGGTGGCGGCCAGGATGGCACCGGCCAGGAGGGTGAAAAGGGCCAGGGGGGCATGGCCCATCTCCAGGGCGGGGGATCCCCACAAGGGCAGCAACCATTTACCGATGCAACCGATCAGGATGCATTGGATCCCGCAGATGCCGGCGTAGGCGATGATCCGGCCGCCGACCAGGGTCGCATATCCTACCGGCATGGCCGCCAGGCGCTGCCGGGTCCCGTCCACGCGTTCCTGGATAAAGGCCCCCGATATGGGCAAAACGATAAAAAAGATGCCGAAGAGAGACCAGGCCGGCACGTTCTGTTGCACCGCCGTGGGCAGTCGCGGGCGCTGACCGGCCGCCGCATCCCCGTCCTCGACGCGCAAAAGGGGCATCGCCGGTGAGTCAGCCTGAAAATTGAAGGCCGGCGAAGAGGGCCAGGGGCCGGCCAGGGGCGGCGTCGGGCTGGTCAGGGGGCGCTGGCTAGCCCCGGAAAGTTGCCCGGACAGGGCCTTGAAAATTTCAGCCACTTCGATGCGCAGAACCGTCAGCTCCATCAGATGATGAACCGCCGAGCGGTAGCCGCCCATGACCGTCGGATCGAAATGGATCTCGATGCGCGGCGCGGGGACGGTGTCCGGCAG
>NZ_BBCC01000131.1 GCF_001311845.1 Desulfosarcina cetonica JCM 12296
GCGCCCGGGCGCTGTTGCAAGACGGCGCGGCGCGGGTCGACCTGCTCACTCTGGCCAGGGCCATGTAGCTGTCGGTCCGGCATTGTGGCGCAAGGCCGGGCCCCAACGCTTGCGGTGGAACCCTTTTCTTGCGATTACTGAAAAAAGCACATAATTACCTCTTTGAATTTCCGCCCCTGAAACGGGTGCCGGGATTGACCCACGCCGTGGTGAGCCGGCTGGGTGGCGTCAGCCGCCGCCTTTCGACGGCATGAACCTGAGTTCGGGGGTCGGGGATGATCCGGATGGGGTGAATGCCAACCGCGCGGCGTTGCAGCGCTTGGTCGGCGGGATTCATGTCTACAGCCGGCAGAACCATGGCACCGCCATGACGGTGGTCACCCGGGAAATCCTGGGAGACCCGGCCGCTCCCATTCAGACGATGCCGCAGACCGCCGATGCCTTGATTAGCGATGTGCCCGGCGTGCGGCTGTTGATCCAGACCGCCGACTGCCAGGCAGTGATCCTGGTCGACCCGCAAAAGCGCGTGGTGGCCAATGTTCACAATGGCTGGCGGGGCAGCGTGGCCAACATCATCGGGCGGACGGTGCGGCAGATGGTGGCGGCATTCGGCTGCGACCCTGACCGCATGCTGGCGGCCATCGGTCCCTCCCTGGGGCCGTGCTGCGCCGAGTTCGTCAATTATCGCTCGGAGATTCCCGAAGCGTTGTGGCCGTTTCGCATGGGAAGGCACCATTTTGATTTCTGGCGCATCAGTCGCCACCAGCTGATTGCGGCCGGCCTTTGCGCGGCCCATGTGCATGCGGCCCAGGTCTGCACGCGCTGTAATCCGCATCTGTTTTTCTCCTATCGCGCCGCGCGGCGAACGGGCCGTTTCGCTACCCTTGTCGGCCTGGACACGCCCGGAACGGCGGGGGCGCGCGTCGGGTCGGGGGATTGCGTCGGGCCATGAGGAAATGAAACCCATGATGATTCAAGAGACCACCGTGCTGTGGAACCGGATGGCGGCCAAGGGCTACTATCGTCTCGGATTGGCGATAAGCGGCGGGTTCGATCACGCCCAACCCGGACAGTTCGTCATGGTTCGCGTGGGGTCGGACAACCAGCCGCTGCTGCGCCGCCCCTTTTCGCTGTTGGGACTGATCCGCGAGGAAGGCCGGGTCAGCGGCATCGAAATCCTCTTCAAGGTGGTGGGGCAGGGGACCGAGAAACTGGCCGGCTGTCGCAAGGGTGAGCGTCTTTCGGTGATCGGGCCGTTGGGCAACGCCTTCCTTGTTCCCGATACCTGCCGCCAATTGATCCTGGTGGCCGGCGGGGTCGGGGTCCCGCCCATCCGCTTTCTGGCCCAGTCCCTGCTGGAACGGGAGGGGGGGCTCGATCGCTGCGTGGTTTTCATCGGCGGTCGCACCCGCGACGATCTGGTCTGCATCAGCGAGTTCGATCTGCCCGGTTTCCTCTTGGACATCTCCACCGATGACGGCAGTCAGGGCAACCCCGGGTGGTGACCCACAGCCTGGAAAAGGCGCTGGACGCCGGAACGGCGGATCTGATCTGTGCCTGCGGCCCGCCGGCCATGCTCAAGGCGGTGGCGGCCATTGCCATGGCCCGCGATATTGACTGCCAGGTCTCCATCGAGGCCATGATGCTTGCGGCATGGGTGCCTGCCTGGGGTGTGCCGTGCGGATTCGCGGTGATGATACGGGCTACCGGCATGTCTGCATGGATGGACCGGTTTTCGACGCCCGCCAGTTGGTCTGGTGATGGGCGAAATGGCGTAACACTTTAAGATTGACTTGAAAAAAGAGCTATGGTAGAGGCAACCATTCCGATCAAGACCTTTCCCGATGGCTCGCTTTCATCGGAAAAAGGTCGACTCCCATGAAAAAAGAAACAAGAATCTGGATGCGGGAACTGGCCTTTTATTCGAGCCTGGGTTTTTCCGTGTCACTCTCCATTTTTATCGGATTGGGGATCGGGGTGTATCTGGACAAGCGTTTTGGCACCGCACCATGGCTGATGCTTGTCTTTTTGGGGCTCGGCATCGCCGCCGGATACCGTAACATCGGCCTGGCGATCAAAAAGAGCCGGAAACTGTGACCCGACGGCTGTAAAGAAACGGTTATCGTGAACATTCAGCAGCGCTTACTCACATTCGTCACGCGGTCCAATTGGGTTTTGTTGGCTTCCATCACGCTGTTGGGCCTTGTGGCGACGTCACCCTCTTTTGCCCGTGGTCTGATTTTCGGCGGTCTGATTGTTACGATCAACTTCCATCTCTTAGCCAGAACCCTGAGAAAAGCCTTCCGCCCCACGCAGCTGGCATCCCCCAATGTGGTGCTCGTCAAGTACTACATCCGCTTTATCATCAGCGGTGTGATCATTTTTTTGCTTATCCGCCAACAGGTGGTCAATCCCATTGGTCTGTTCATCGGTCTTTCCGTGGTGGTGGTCAGTATCGTCCTGGCAACCATGGTCGAGCTAAAAAAACTAATTTTCAAGGAGGCGGTCTAAGGATGGAGCATCCCTATCTATTTTTCGTCAAGCTGTTTGAAGCGATCGGCCTGGGACATTTCGCCCATACATATACCCATGTGGTCTACTCCTGGGTGCTCATGGCGATCCTGATCATTGCCGGTGCCATGGCCACCAAAACCATCTCCCTGATACCGGCTAAAAACCAGAACCTTTGGGAAATAATCGTTTCCGGCATCGAAGAATTCATGGTGGAAACGGCCGGTGAAGAAGCCCGCTGGCTGTTCCCGTTGGCGGCCACGGTCTTCCTATACGTCTTTATCGGCAACCTGATCGGGATCATCCCCGGATTCTATCCACCCACCGCCAATCTCAACACCACCGCATCCGTCGCTATCGTTGTCGTGGTCTTCACCCATGTCATTGGTATCAAATATCATGGCGCCAAGTACATTAAGCACTTCTTGGGACCGGTCTGGTGGATGTCACCGTTGATTTTCATCATCGAGATTATCGGCCATCTGGCACGTATTCTCTCCCTCTCTTTCCGTCTCTTCGGAAACATGATGGGACATGAAATCGTACTGGCAATCCTCTTCGGCCTGGCCGGTGCCTTCTTCGCACCGCTGCCGATCATGGCCCTGGGTATCTTCGTGGCCTTCGTGCAGGGATTCGTTTTCTTCCTGCTGTCGATCATCTACTTCTCCGGCGCCATGGAGCATGCTCACTGATCAATCCGACACTGTTTAACCGGCTGATTTCGTGGGCGGGAAATCGTTCTCGCAGGAATTGGCAACGTTCAATCGAATTGGGGTAACTGGAAGAAGCCCTAACAATCAATCTTTTAAAGGAGGACGTGGAGAATATGGAAGCATTACAGTTTTTTATCGCATGTGTGACCGCCGCTGGGTTTGGTATCTCAATCGCCGCTTTCGGTTGTGGCCTCGGACAGGGCATGGGCCTCAAGGCCGCCGTTGAGGGCATCGCTCGCAATCCCGAATCTTCCGGTAAAGTCACCGTGACCATGCTGATCGGTCTGGCCATGATCGAGTCTCTTTGTATTTACGCGCTCGTCGTGTCGCTGATTCTGATCTACGCGCATCCCCAGGCGGCAGCCATTGCCGGACTGCTCGGCGGACATTGATTTTTTCCGTCCTTAGTTTTTAAAAAAAGGCCCCTGCTCTGGCAGGGGCCTTTTTTTATCCTTTTCGCAAGACCTTGCGCAGATAGCGACCGGTGTGGGATTCGGCTGACTGGCAGATGGCTTCGGGGGTGCCGGTGGCAACCACGACCCCCCCCGCATCCCCGCCTTCGGGGCCGAGATCGATGATATGATCGGCGGTCTTGATGACATCCAGGTTGTGCTCGATCACCACCACCGTATTGCCGGCGTCCACGAGCTGGCCGAGCACACCGAGCAGCTTGCGGATATCGTCGGGATGCAGGCCGGTGGTTGGCTCGTCGAGAATGTACAGGGTGCTTCCGGTACTGCGTCGGCTCAGCTCGCGGGCCAGCTTGATCCGCTGGGCCTCTCCGCCGGAAAGGGTCGTGGCGGGCTGGCCGATGGGAACGTAGCCCAACCCCACCTGGGCCAGGGTCTGCAGTTTGGTGCGGATCGCCGCGACGTTCTGGAACATTTCCAGGCATTGATCGACGGTCATGGCCAGCACCTGGGCAATGTTTCTGCCCTTGTAGCGGATCTCCAGGGTCTCGCGGTTGTAGCGTTCGCCCTTGCAGATGTCGCAGGGGACATAAACGTCGGGCAGAAAATGCATCTCGATCCGGACGATGCCGTCCCCCTCGCAGGCTTCGCAACGGCCGCCGCGCATGTTGAAGCTGAAGCGGCCGGGCTTGTAGCCGCGCATGCGTGCCTCCGGCGTACGGCTGAACAGCTCCCGCACGGGCGCGAACAAACCCGTATAGGTGGCGGGATTGGAGCGTGGCGTCTTGCCGATGGGTGACTGATCGATGTCGATGACCTTATTGATACCTTCCAGCCCGCTGATGGATTCGACCTCGCCGGCGGACAACGAAAGCTGCTGGACCCGCCGCAGCGCGGCCCGGTACAGGGTCTCGATCACCAGGGTGGACTTCCCCGATCCGGAAACCCCGGTGACGCAGGTGAACACGCCCAGGGGGAAGGCGACCTCGATATTCTTCAGATTGTTCTGACGGGCGCCGCAAATGCGGATTTCACCCCGATGGGCTGGCCGGCGCCGCGCTGCGAAAGGGATTTGCAATCGTCCGGAAAGATACTTGCCGGTCAGGGAATTCTCATCTTCCAGCAGTTGTGCCGGTGTGCCCTGAAAAACCACGTGGCCGCCCGCCATGCCGGCACCGGGCCCCATGTCGACCACATGATCGGCGGCCAGAATGGTCTCCTCGTCATGTTCCACCACCAGCACCGAGTTGCCCATGTCGCGCATCCGCGTCAAGGTGGCCAAAAGGCGTTCATTATCGCGTTGGTGCAGGCCGATGCTCGGTTCGTCCAGCACATAGAGCACCCCGGTCAGCTTGGCGCCGATCTGGGTCGCCAGACGGATCCGCTGGCTCTCTCCGCCGGAGAGGGTGTGGGCGGGGCGATCCAGGGTCAGGTAGGCCAGCCCCACATCCTTCAGGAAGGCCAGGCGGACAACGATCTCCTTGACGATCTTCTCGGCGATCAGGCGACGTTTTCCCGCGGTGCATGCCCCCTGAAAAAATCCAGCAGCGCGCTGATGGAACGATGGGTCAACTGGTCGATGGAGAGGTCCTCGACCTTGATATGCCGGCTTTCCCGCCGCAACCGCGAGCCGTGGCATAGGGGACAGGCGGTTTCGGCCATGTAGGCCCCGAGCGCGTTTTTTTCGGCGCTTGACGGGGTTTGCGCATATTGGCGTGACAGCTGGGCCAGAATCCCCTCGAAGGGTTTGGGCGTTTTCAGGACGCGGTTCTTGCCGGCGGTCGTAAAAGGAATGCGCTGTTTGCCGGAACCGTGCATGAGCACGGTCTTGAAGCGGCCGGGAAGATCCTGGTAAGGGGTATAGATGTCCACGCCATAGAAGGCGGTCAGGTCCTCCAGGAACTCGCTGAAGGCCACGGAGTGACGCTGGGACCAGACCGCCACGGCCCCTTCGCGCAGGGAAAGCTCGGGATTGGGAACGATGCGCGACGGAGAAAATTCCCGGACCATCCCCAGCCCGTCGCAATGGGGACAGGCTCCGTGGGGCGAGTTGAACGAGAAGCTTGCCGGCGACAACTCCGGGTAGCCGATTCCGCAGTGGGTACAGACCGCGTTTTCGCTGAACCGCAGGGTTTCGACCACGGTCTCCATGCTTTTGCCCACAAAGACCACCTCCACCTGTCCGCCGGAGCGGCCGATGGCCAGTTCCATGGAATCGGCCAGACGATTGCGGACGGAGGCATTCAGAACCAGGCGGTCGATCACGACATCCAGCGTGGTGGTGGTCAGCGCTGCGCCATCGCCAAGGGATTCCAGATCGTGGATCTTGCCGTCCACGCGGATCCGCGCAAACCCCTCCTTGCGCAGCCGCTTGAGAAGTCCTTTAAAGCCAGCCTGCGGGTCCGCCCGCAACGGGGCGAGTACCATGAACCGAGCGCCCTCCGGCCGTTGCATCACCGTGTCAACCATTTCATCGATGGTTTGGGAGAGAATCGGTCGATCGCATTGGTAGCAGTGCGCGATACCTGTACGCGCATACAAAAGGCGGATGAAATCGTAGATTTCGGTTACCGTCCCCACCGTGGAACGGGGGTTGTGGCTGGCGGTTTTCTGTTCGATGGCAATGGCCGGCGACAGACCCTCGATCAGATCGACGTCGGGTTTCTGCAGCCGTTCCAAAAACTGGCGTGCATAGGTCGACAGTGACTCCACATAACGGCGCTGGCCTTCGGCGTAAAGGGTATCGAAGGCCAGGGTCGATTTTCCGGAGCCGGACAAACCGGTAATGACCACCAGTTGGTTGCGGGGAAGACGCAGACGGATGTCTTTCAGATTATGCTGCCGGGCGCCTTCGATGATGATGCTGTCTAATGCGTTCATCGGATTTAGAATATCAACGGTCGGCGACGCGCCAACCTACCGGCGGATTATATATCCGGGCCTTGGGGATTTGTAAATTTCTTTTCGGCCCGATGGACATCGGCCGGTGACGGTTCGTTGACGGGGAACCTATTAGATGTTGACGGGGGGACCTTTTAAATGGGGTTGCCCTGGCCACCTTCGTTGGCGTTTTCGTGTTGAACAAAGTACCTGAAATTTCCAGACGTCACCGGGGTTACCGAAAACGATGCCGATAAAAACGGAAAACGTAGAAAAAATGAATAATGTGGCGAAAAACGGAGATTTCGGATTTGTCGATACTTTGTTGATAACTCCCGATATGCTTAGAATGCTTATGGAAAGAAACCGGCACCAAAAACCCCTGTATTTCGAAGCAGTTGTTGTCCGGTGGATTGATAACTGTCTAAGATTAATAAAAAAATAAACTTTTGTAAACATTGTGTTAGGAATCTGGTTAACCTGCCTTCTTCGCGATTGACTCCCGTCGGCCTGTTTTGTAATGATCTCCTCAGTCGCGCTCTCTCGCGGAAACCTTTCTGAAAACCTCGGATAATTAGCCCAGAATAGCATAATTCAAGCCAACCGTTTGCTGAACCAAACAATGGTGCGATTTCTTTTATATGTCGCTAAGGGAAGTTTATTTTTTAAATGAAACAAATCTGGACAACCGTAAAATCCGTTCTCAAGGACAAGATTCCCGGCCATAGCTTTCGGATGTGGATCGATCCGATCGAATTCCGGGAAGATTGCGGTGAGGTGGTCATTTTGAGCTGCCCCAATTCCTTTTCGAAAAAACGCATCGCCGACAATTATGGCGAGTTGATTGAAGCGGCGCTTGGCGATGCCGCCGGCAGGCCCCTCACGCTAAACCTGGTGGTAGGGCCGGCCCAGGAGGAAGACGGCCTGGCACCTTCGCCGGATCCGCAGATGAAATTGCCAGCGATGGACATACCGGCCAATGGGGGACAGCTGCTCCGGCAGGATTACACCTTTGATCAGTTCGTTGTGGGCAAGAACAGCGATTTCGCCTATTCCGCCGCCCTCGCCCTGGCGGCCCGAAATCTGGGAAACCAGAATGCCCTGTTCCTGCATTCGAAGACCGGCTTGGGCAAGAGCCATCTGTCCCAGGCCGTGGGGCATCACATCCTGAAGTCCTTCCCCGAGGAGCGGGTCTACTACATCACCGCCGAAGATTTCATGAATGAGATGACCAGCGCCTACCGTTGTAACAACATTCACGCGTTCAAGGAGAAGTACCGCCATAACTGCGATGTGTTGTTGCTCGAGGATGTCCATTTTCTCAGCGGGAAAAACGGTACCCAGGAGGAGTTGTCCAACACCCTGGAGTCACTGATGAACGCCAACAAAAAGATCATTTACTCCAGTTGCTATTTGCCTTCCGAGATCCCCAAGCTGCATGACAAGCTCAAATCGCGCTTTACTTGTGGTCTGATTTCCAAAATCGGCACGCCGGATTACCGGGTTCGGCTGCGTATTCTCAAACAAGCTGCTAAGACCGGCGCATGTGCGGTGCCCGGCGTTGTGCTCGAGTATCTGGCCTCCGAGTTGACCGAAGACGTGCGGCAACTGAAAAGCGGGCTGATCGGCGTGATGGCGCGCGCGTCCCTGCTCGGATCGGCGATCGATCTTGAGCTGGCTCGCGATGTGGCCACCAACATCGTCACCAATCGCGAGAAGATTACCCTCGATTCCATCAAACGCTTGGTCTGTAAGTACTACGATGTCTCGATGGCGGACCTCATCTCCCGTTCACGACGGCAGGCGATTGTGCGGCCACGACAGGTGGCCATGTATCTTTGCCGGCGGTATACCGACCATTCCCTGCAGGCGATCAGTAAAAGCTTCAACCGTTACCACGCCACGGCGTTGCATGCCCTCAAGACCGTGGAAAAGGAAGTCAAGGCGAACGGACCGTGCCAGAAGCATGTCGAATTTCTCTCCCAACGATTGGAAAAGGGCGATGCCTGAAGGACAGAGGTGGTGGGGCGGATTTCAGCTTTGAGGAAGAAAAGACGTCGACATCAGGTTCATTCGGGAAAGTGCCCTGGAGGAAGGAATGTCTACCCATCAGGCGCTGGGGCACTTTTTCACCTTGTTAGCGGGGTTTATATGGACTTTTCAAACAGCCCGCTAATTGACTTTCATCATAGCCCCGCTGGCCGATACCAACTCCTCTAAAATCTCGAAGCGTTCATTTTGTTCCTGCTCGATAATGCAGCGTAGATTCAGGGCGCAGCGTCTCCGGCAAATGGGGTCGGTTCTGCGATACCTGCCAAAACAGCCCAAATATCGATCCATTGAAGATTCGGTTGCTTGCTCCGATGTCATTGGCAAATCCTATTGTTCCAGTAGCTTGATAAGTTCATCATGAATGGCGCCATTGGTGCTGAGAATTTCATCCCTGTCGATGGCGTAAGGCGCGCCAGAAAAGACGCTGGTCCTGGCACCGGCCTCGCTGGCGATCAGAAAACCGGCGGCCGTATCCCAGGGCTTGAGATGCTGCTCCCAAAAACCGTCGAACCGGCCGCAGGCCACATAACACAGATCCAACGCCGCCGACCCCAGGCGACGGACCCCCTGGGTGGCCTTGAGGCAACGCCCGAAACGATCCATCAGCGGTGTGAAGATGGTGGCGTGATCGTATGGAAAACCGGTGACCAGAAGACTATCGGCAAGTGTCGCGGTGGTTGAAACGGAAATGGGCGAACCGTTCAGTTCGGCACCGGATCCTTTGACGGCCACGAAGAATTCGCCCAAAAGGGGCGCCAGGACAAATCCGGCCTGAATGTCGTCATCCACGGCAAACGCGATGGAAACGCAAAACTGGGGCAGGTTGTGGGCGAAATTGGTCGTCCCGTCAAGGGGATCGATGATCCAGCAACCGCCGTTGCCGTCGCGCCGGCCGCTCTCTTCGGCCAGGATGGCATGCTCGGGAAATGCACGGCTCAGCGTCTCGATAATGGCCGCTTCGGAACGGATATCCGCTTCGGTGACCAGATCGATGGCACCTTTTTTGTGCACCGCGTGCAGTCTGCCGAAATGGTCCTTGAGGATCTTGCCACCGTTGAAGGCGGCCGCCGTTCCGATTTGTTTGATACGTTCCATGTCCATAAGAAGAAACATTTACAAAGAATTGGAAGGTTCTGTCAACCGAATTGTCGCTTTTCTGTGTAACCACCTGAAATCAAATTAATATAATTGTTTTCGGGTACTGTCGCGATGGGCCGGAAGAAGATGTTCGACAGCTGCCTGGAGGTGTTCGGAGAGCGGCTTCAGGGAAGGACGATCCAGGGCGCTGATGGCGATTCCGCCCAGGCGTTGGATCAGGTGATCGCGGCGGTCCGGATCGACCCGGTCGATCTTGTTCAGTACCCGGACGATGGGAATCGTATTGAGGTTGAGTTCGGCCAGAATGGTTTCCACGGATCGAATTTGTTCCGCGTGGCGGGGATTGCTGATGTCGATGACATGCACGAACAGGTCGGCATTCTCCAGCTCTTCCAAGGTGGCCTTGAACGCCGCCATGAGTTCCTTGGGCAGATCGCGGATAAAGCCGACCGTGTCGGTGATGATCACCTCGATATCCCGAGGGAACCGCAGCCTGCGGCTGGATGGGTCGAGGGTGGCGAAGAGCTTGTCCTCGGCGAACACCCGGCTTTGGGTCAACTGGTTGAGCAGGGTCGACTTGCCGGCATTGGTGTAACCGATGATGGAGATGATCGGAATGGCCTTGCGACTGCGTTGTCGCCGTTGTTGGTCGCGGTTTTTCTGAACCGTGGTCAGCGCCTGTTCCAGGCGCCGGATGCGCTCCCGGGCCCGCCTGCGGTTGATCTCCAGACGGGTCTCACCCGGGCCGCGGCCGCCGATGCCACCGGTCAATCGGGACATGGCCGTGTCCTTGGTGACCAGTCGCGGCAGAATGTATTTCAGCTGGGCCAGCTCCACCTGCAGCTTGCCTTCCCGGCTTTTGGCCGCTGGGAGAAGATATCGAGGATCAACTGGGTCCGGTCGATGACTTTGATCTCCGTGCGATCGGCGATGGAGCGGATCTGGGACGGGTTGAGCTCCTGGTCGAAAATGATCAGGCTGGCACCCCGATGAAGCGCCAGGATGGCAAGCTCATCCAGCTTGCCGCTGCCCATGAGGAAACGGGGGTCGGCTTTCCGGCGTTGCTGCAGGACCGTGTCGATGGTGCTGATGCTGGCCGTGTGGGCCAGCTCCTGGAGTTCGTCAAGGGACGCGACGGCCTCCTTGCGTCCTCCGGTGAAGACACTGACCAGGAGCGCGCGTTCGGTGCCGGGCGCCTCGCTCACGTCGAATTTTTTGCGGGCCAGCTCCGCCTCGAGGGCCTGGATCAGGCCGAGGCAGTCGATTTCCGGACGGAACAGCGGCACCGGTGGCATGACCTGGTAGGGCGCGCGTTCATCGGCACCGGGCAGAATATGGGCGAAGTGGATCAGCACCGGCGAGCCGTCTGCCCGCATGGTGATCACGGCCATCAGGTCGAGGCGCAATAGGGCCAGATCGGTCAGGTCGTCCTGGGTCAGGGCGGTCTCATCCAGGTGGGTATGCACACAGCGCAGCCCCCGCAGCCGATCCGGGGCCAGGCGATACTCGTGCAGATCGGGAATCAGGATGCGGTCTCCCTCTCCGACCAGCACCTGGGCGATCTTACCGCTACGTTCCACCAGAAGGCCGATCTGACGGCCGGTTTCGGCGGAGAGGGCGCACAGGTCGCGGCCGAGTTCCGGGGAGACGATGGCCTGGGGCGGGACGCGCCGCCGGCCCAGGTTTTCCAGCCGTTTGATCTGGCTGGATTTGAGTCCCAACAGGTTACCGAAAATCTCTTTCATTCAACGGCCAGATTTTCAAAGCGGGTGTACGATCCCAAAAAGGCCAGCGTGGCCACGCCCGTGGGACCGTTGCGCTGCTTGGCGAGGATGATTTCGGCGGTTCCGCGATGGGGGTTGTTCTCATCGCGGTTGTAAACTTCGTCCCGATAGATGAACGCCACCAGGTCGGCGTCCTGCTCCAGGGCCCCGGACTCCCTGAGATCGGACAGCTGGGGGCGTTTGTCGCTGCGTTCCTCGAGTTTACGGTTGAGCTGCGAAAGGGCGATGACAGGAATGTTCAGCTCCTTGGCCAGGATCTTGAGCGAGCGCGAAATCTCGGAGATTTCCAGGTCGCGCCGTTCGGTATTGGCATTGCCGCGCATGAGTTGAAGATAATCGATGATGATCAGGCCCAGCCCCTTGTCCATTTTCAGGCGCATGGACTTGGTGCGAATGGACGTGGCGGAGATGTCCGGGGCGTCGTCGATGAAAATGGGTGCATCGGTGAGCCGTCCGGCGGCTCCGGTGATTCGTTTCCAGTCCTCCGGGTTGAGAAAACCGCTGCGGATGCGTGACGAGTCGACACGCGCCTCGGCGCAGAGCATGCGCATGGAGAGCTGTTCCTTGGACATTTCCAGGGAGAAGACCGCCACCGGGACGCCGCCATCGATGGCCGCATTGCGGGCGATGTTGAGCGCAAAGGCCGTCTTCCCCATGGCGGGGCGGGCGGCGAGAATGATCAGGTCGGAGTTCTGCAGACCGGATGTCAGGCTGTCCAGCTTGCCGAAACCCGTGGTGATGCCGGTCACCAAGGCCCGGTTTCCCTGGCGCTCCTCGAGTTGATCGATGTTGGTTTCAATGATCTTGCTGATGGGGGCGAAGGCTTGTTTGGTTTTGCCTTCGGACAACTCGAAGATGGCGCTCTGGGCAAACTCGATCACGCCGTCCACATCCCCGCGGTCCTGGAAGCAGCGTAGGGAAATGGTATTGGCGCGCTCGATCAACCGCCGTAGGATTGCTTTCTCGTGGATGATCCGGGCGTAGTGATGGGCGTTAACCGCCATGGGGATGGTATCCACCAGGCGGGCCAGATAGGCGGCGCCCCCAATTTTATCCAATTCGCCGTTTTCCCTGAGCTGGTTGCTCAGGGTGACCAGATCCACCGGTTCTCTTTTGGCATACAGCGTCTCGACGGCGGTAAAGATGATCTGGTGCGCGGTTTTGTAAAAGTCGTCGGCGGACAGGATTTCGAGGATGTCGATCAAGGTGTTGTTGTCGATCAGGATGGCGCTGATGATCGACTCTTCCGCGTCAATGCTTTGGGGCGGCAGTTTGTGCAGGGCGGGATCTTTGACGGGCGATGGCGGGCTGTCGGACATAACGTTTCAACTTTGTTATAAAATTACGGGAACCCCGGTCCGGCTGGGCAATGGGGTTCCCGGTCATGGACGGCGATCAGGCTTCCTCGGGAACCACTTCCACCGTGATTTCCGGCTTGATGCCCTGGTAGACCCGGATGGGCACCTTGAAGGTTCCGATGGTCTTGATGGGTTCGGTCAAAAGGACCATGCGTTTTTCCACCTCGACGTCCTGCTTCTTGAGTGCGTCGATGATGTCACGGATCGCAATGGAGCCGTAGAGCTTGTCCGCTTCATGGACCTTGGATGCGATGGTTACCGAGACGGCTGCCAGACGGTCGGCCATCTCCTGGGCAAACTCTTTCTCCTTGGCAATCTGCAGTTCGAATTTGGCTTTTTCCTGCTCCAGCAGCTTGCGCTGCTGGGGCGTGGCCGGAACCGCCTTGCCCTGGGGCAGCAGGTAGTTGCGGGCATAGCCGTCCGCCACGTTGACTTCGCTGCCGATGATGCCTAACGAACTGATGGTTTCCTTTAAAATGACTTTCATACATATCCTCCAAAAAAGGCCTGTCCCGCATCAGGCGGGCAGGTCTGGTTCACGCTTGTCAGGGCCAATCTTTCGAAAGTTGATCCACATATCAAAAATTCCGATGCAGATGACCACCAATAAAAAAATCTGCTGCAGCGCGATCATCGTGTAAATAAACACCCGCAGGGGCGTGGAAGCCCCTTTTTCTCGAAGAAGAAGGAGACGATGGCGATCCCCTGGATAAAATAGATGGTCAGCATGATCAAGAGCCCGTTGACACCGACCAGCCGCAGGCCGGACACCGGCAGCAGAATGATCACGCCGCTGCCGATGACGCCCCAAATCAGCATGTCGGCGCCGCCAGTGGTTGAGCCGACCAAAATCCGGGACGGCCAGGCCGCGATGTTCCAGAAGCGGGCGGGCGGCGATCAGATTGGTCCAGGCCACGAAGAGCGTCGATGCGGCTACCATGGACGGTAAAAGCCGTACCAGGACGTACTGAATCCGATCGAGGGACCCCGCAATGGTGTCGATGGTTTCCTGGGGAATGCCGACCTCCTGATACAGTTTGAGTGACAGTTCCAGGTTGGTGCCCACATAGGTGGAAACCAGGCTGATGATCCCGGTTCCTTTGACGACACTATAAATCAGCATGGCCCCCAGACCGGTCCCCAGGACAACGCCGCAGGCCGCCACGATCGTCATCTCGACGGAGAGCGGTTTTTCGAACAGCTCACTCAGGGAAAATCCGAGCAGCATGAGGCCGGAAAAAAAGATGATGTCCAGGGTGGCGCTGCCAACGACCAGCCCGATGATCGCGATGGTCAGCAGCGGAACAATCATGCCGTGGCGCCTGCCCAGTTTTGTTCGGTAGAAAAGAACGGGCAGGGGAATGAAAATGGAGAACACAAAACCGATCACCGGCATGAAGACCGATGCGGAGAAAATAACAAGCGTCGCCATCACGCCGGTAGCGATATCTTTCGATACTCCACGTTGAAATGGCGATCCTGCCATCTGGTTTCTCCTTAAAAAGGCATTTTTGTCCCGCTGGAAAGACCCTTCTTCGAACGACTACAGGTCAAACGTGCCGACGTACGGCAGCAGGGCGATGGTCCGCGCCCGTTTGATGGCGTGGGTCAGTGCGCGCTGGTGCTTGGCACAGGTGCCGGAAATCCTCCGCGGAATAATTTTTCCCCGTTCGGTGATAAAATATTTCAGGGTTTTGGGGTCCTTGTAATCGATTACCAAACTTTGATCCGCACAGAACCGACAGACTTTGCGGCGGTGGAAAACTCTTCTTCTTTTTCTTTTCGGGCGGGGTTTTGCGACGGCCATGGCTTACTCCTCCTCCTTGTCTTCGATGGATTCGTTATTTTCTTCATTCGATTCGTCGGACGCGTCGGCTTCACTTTCCGTTTCCGTGGCTTGATCCGCTTTCGCCTCTTTTTCAGCCAAGTCCGCCTTGATCGCGTCCAGATCGGCGTCCTCTGCGAGGAGAACGGTCATGAACTTCATGACCTTGTCGTCGATCCTGAAGAAACGCTCCATCTCCTGAATCAAGGCACCATCACCGCAAAAATCGAACCTGACATAGTGACCCCGATTTTTTTTCTTGATGTCATAAGCCAGTTTCTTGGTTCCCCAGTCATCGGTTTCGATCAGAAAACCCGTGTACTGCGGAATCAGGTCGTTCACCCGTTCGAAGAAGGGGGCTTCGGCCTCCTTCGAAAGGTCTGGATCAAGAATAACGATCGTTTCGTACCGCCTCATAAAACCTCCTTTTGGCTTGTCAGCCCCGGCTCGCGGCCGGAGCAAGGAAAGGCAGCACCCCATAGCGTGCTGCCCAAAAATCAACCTAAATAGCATCAACGGAAAAAAACTGTCAAGCACTCAGTGAAAGCATTCCATAGCAACCGCATTTGGATTTCATCTTTGTTGTTGTGATCAGAAACCAAATGTATGGGATCATTCAATGCCAAATGCCAACATCCAAATGTCAAATGAAGGATAAAATCGTTTTAAAATAGACAGAATGCCACCATTTGACATTCAGCGCCTCCGGAGTTCAAGAGTAAAGATCGGTAGAGACACTGATATGCGATTGCCCTGGATATCGATTTTAGTACAGGCACCCATTTTCCTGGTCGCCCAAACGGCAGATGGTCGTCATCGGTGCGCCCGGCGGACCGCTGGGCCCCCTGAAGGTCTGGAAAATACCATCCGGCAGGCTGAACCAGTAGTCGCTTTTCCAAAAGGGGGCCAGCAGGCCGGTCAGGGTCAGCCGGATGTGCATCCGGGCATGTCGGCCGTCGGGCGGGTCCACCGGTTCGGTTCCTTGTTTAATGGCCTTGATTTTGTGAACGCTGAGGGTCCCGTAGCGGATGGTCCAGAAAACCCGCGTGCGGTCATCTGAAGCGATAAACCCCCGCAGGGAGAGGGAGGTGGCCTGATACCAGGGGGCATCGTCGATGGCGAGGTCCTTGTCCACGGCCTGCCCCTTGAACCGGCCGTGCAGGTGAATCGTCCGGCCGATCCGCTCGGCCGTGAAGTCGGTTTGGCCGCTGTCGGCCGTCACGGTCCAGCGCCGGGTGGCATAATCCGGTCCCGTGGTGGTGACGTGGCGTTGGGTGGGCGATGTATAGGTGAGGGTGAACCCTTCGGCCTTCCGCAGCCGCCACTCTGCCGTTTTAACGGACTTGCCGGTGACTTCACGGTAGTGATACACTTCTTCCGCATTGGGCAGGGCGGCCTGGGCGACCCGCAACCCCAGAAGGATCAGGATAAGGGCCATCCAGACCGATTCGCGGGCGAAAAAGGGTTTGGATGGGTTTGTGTTCATGGACGAGCGGTATCATATTCCCATCGGCTGTTGAAGCCTTGCGTTCAATTTGTTTGCACCCTAACAATTTTCTAACATTTTCCATCTATTTCAGGTTGGCTGGTGTTTGGAAAGGATCCAAATGAGACGTCGCTTGTCGGCTTGCCGGCATTTGCAGGAAATGAGCATCACAGACAGGGATCAAATGACGGAATCCACACAACCCATTAGCGATCCATGGACGGATCTTGGCCCGGATCTTGACCTGGACGCCGAGGTGGGCGAGGACAAGCCCGGGCGCTTCCTCAACCGTGAGCTCTCCTGGCTGGAATTCAACCGGCGGGTGTACGAGGAGGCCATGAACCCGGCCCATCCGCTCCTCGAGCGGCTGCGTTTCCTCTCCATTTCCGCCAGCAACCTGGATGAATTCTACATGGTCCGGGTCGCCGGTCTGAAGGGCCAGGTGGCCTCGCGGGTGCGGGGCGTCAACCCCGACCGCATGACCCCGGTCCAACAGCTCAGGGCCATCGCTGCCAAGGTCAACGAACTGGCTGCCGATCAGCACCGCTGTCTGGAATACCTTTTGGCCGAGATGGAAAAGCAAGGGCTTCATCTGGTCCAGCCGGAGGCGCTTAGCGATGCCGACCGGACCTGGCTGGCAACCCTTTTCCGGCAGAACATGTTCCCGATTCTCAGCCCCATCGCCGTGGACCCGGCCCATCCGTTTCCCTTCATTTCCAACCTCGGGTTCGGGTTGGTACTCGAGCTGGCCGGCGACGGGGAAAATGAGAACATGGTCGCACTGGTGATTCTGCCGGCCCAGCTGGAGCGGTTTATCCGCCTGCCGGGCAAGACGATCCGCTTCATTGCCCTGGAGAAGGTCGTGCTCATGTTCCTCGATTTGCTGTTCCCCTCTTTCCGGATGGTCTCCAGCGGCACCTTCCGGGTGATCCGCGACAGCGAGATGGAGATCGACGAGGAGGCCGAGGATCTGGTGCGCACCTTCGAAACCGCCCTCAAGCGCCGTCGCCGGGGCAGTGTGGTGCGCCTGACCGTGGATGACAACATTTCCGACGATCTGCTCTATTTCATCCAGGCCCAGCTGGATATCGCCAAGCAGGATGTTTTCTGTTTCCACGGCATGATCGGGCTTTCCGACATTGCCGAGCTGGTCATCGACGATCGACCCGATCTCTTGTTCCATTCCTACCAGGCGCGTTTTCCCCAGCGCATCCGTGATTTCGCCGGTGACTGCCTGGCGGCCATCCAGGCCAAGGATATTCTGGTGCACCACCCTTATGAAAGCTTCGACGTGGTCGTCCAATTTCTCAGGCAGGCCAGTCAGGATAAAACGTCGTGGCCATCCGCCAGACCCTCTACCGCACCAGCGCGGATTCGCCCATCGTGCAGGCCCTGGTGGAGGCGGCCGAGGCCGGCAAGAGCGTCACCGCCATGGTGGAACTCAAGGCCCGTTTCGACGAGGAGGCCAACATCGGTATCGCCCGCAAGCTGGAGCGCAGCGGCGCCCAGGTGGTCTTCGGTTTCATCGAATACAAGACCCACGCCAAGCTTTCCCTGGTGGTGCGGCGCGAGGGCGGCAAGCTGCGCTCCTACGCCCACCTGGGCACGGGCAACTATCACCCTGTGACGGCCAAGATTTATACCGACCTTTCCTTTTTCACCTGCGATCCGGTGATCTGCGAAGACGTGTTGCAGATTTTCAACTACATGACCGGCTACGCCAAACCGATGCATCTCAGAAAGGTGGTGATTTCACCGCTCAGCCTGCGGGCCTTTTTGCTCAAGCAGATCAACAACGAGATCGAGCATGCCAAGGCCGGCCGGCCGGCCGGCATCTGGGTCAAGGTCAATTCGCTGGTCGACGCCGAGGTGATCGACGCCCTTTACGCGGCCTCGCGCGTGGGGGTGAAGATCAAGATCGTCGCCCGGGGGATTTGCACCCTGCGGCCCGGCGTCCCGGGCCTGAGCGAGAACATTGAGGTCAAATCCATCGTCGGCCGGTTTCTCGAGCATTCGCGTATCGCCTGTTTTGGCAATGGTAATGAACTGCCCTCGCGCAAGGCCAAGGTGTTCATCTCCTCGGCCGACTGGATGCCACGCAATATCGACCGCCGCATCGAGGCCATGGTGCCCATCGAGAATCCCACGGTGCACCGGCAGGTGCTGGACCAGATTATGGTGGCCAACCTGCGCGATAACGAACAGAGCTGGCTGCTGCAACCGGACGGCAGCTACCGGCGCTGCGAAACCGCGCCGGAGCCGTTCAATGCCCATCAGTTCTTCATGACCAATCCCAGCCTGTCCGGTCGGGGATCGGCCCTGGCTGAGAGCGGCCACGGCAAGAAGAAACGCAAGGCCAAGCTCAGTAAGGTGGAATGATCAACTTCGCGGTCGGCGGTGCAAGTGACCGGCCATGGGGCATGCCAATGAAAACCCTTTATCTCATGCGCCACGCCAAATCCAGCTGGAAGGATCCGCGCCTCAAGGATCACCAGCGCCCCCTGAACAAACGCGGCAAACGCGCCGTGGCCGACATGGGCGCGCGATTCAAGGCTCGCGGGCTGCGGCCGGACCTGCTGCTGAG
>NZ_BBCC01000132.1 GCF_001311845.1 Desulfosarcina cetonica JCM 12296
GCTCGTGACCGATCGCGCCCTGGCCCGCTGGGCGACCTTGCTACCCCGCGCGGCGGCGGTGGTCAGCGAGAAGGGCAGCCTCACCGGCCACCTGGCCAATGTGGCCCGCGAGTTCAAGGTGCCGGCCCTGTTCGGTGCCGACGGGGCGATCGAACAACTTTCCGACCCGCCGGTGGTGACCGTGGACGCGGATGGTTGCCGGATTTACGAAGGCGTGGTCGAGGAGTTGCTGGCCCTTTCCCGGGATCGACGTGCCACCGCCCTGATGAAAGGCACGCCGGTATTTGAAGTCCTTGAAAAGGCGGCCGGCCTGATTACGCCGCTCACCCTGCTCGATCCGGACAGCCCGCGCTTCAAGGCCGAAAATTGCAAGACCCTGCATGACATCACCCGCTTCAGTCATGAGAAAAGCGTTCATGAGATGTTCCGCTTCGGCAAGACGCATCGTTTTCCCGAACGCTCATCCAAGCAATTGCGGGCCGAGATCGCCATGCAGTGGTGGGTGCTCAATCTGGATGACGGATTCAGGGAGGATGTGGCCGAAGATCCCTTCGTGGATTTCGACAACATTGTCTCCATTCCCATGCGGGCCCTGTGGGCCGGGATCACCGCCTATCCCTGGGAGGGCCCCCCGCCCGTGGACAGCAAGGGATTCATGTCGGTGATGTTCCAGGCGACGCAGAACCAGGCACTGTTGCCCACGGTCAAAACCAGCATGGCCAATCGCAACTATTTTATGATTTCGAAGAACTATTGTAGTCTGCAATCCCGACTGGGCTTTCACTTTGCCATCACCGAAGCGCTGGTGGGGGAACGCAGCCAGGAGAACTATGTCAGTTTTCAGTTCAAGGGCGGTGCCGCCGACTTCAACCGGCGCCTCAAACGGGTGCTGTTTGTCGGGGAGCTTCTTGAAAACTATGGGTTTCGCACCGAAGTGGCCAAGGATACGTTACGGGCGCGGATCGAGCAGCATGATGCCGAAACCATGGTCGCCAAGCTGAACATTCTCGGATTTCTGACCATTCACACCCGGCAACTGGACATGATCATGACCAATCCGGCGATGGTCCAGCACTACCGATCCCAACTTCTGGATCGGATCGAAACGCTCTTGACGATGTCATCGGTGGATACGAAGGGAAAGGAGTCCCATGTGGGCACGCATCAGCCTTAAAAACCGAATCTATGTCCTGCTGGGCGCCATCTTCCTGGTCACTTTCTCCGGCGCCGCCGTGATGATCTGGTACTCGTACAACATTGAAAGCGTGCTTACAAAGATCACCGACGAAAATTTGGTTGCCTTCCAGAGTGCCGAATCACTGGAGATCGCCCTGGTCAATCAGAAAGGATTTGTCTCGTATTATTTTCTCGACGGCAATCCGGACTGGCTGGTGCAATTGGAAAAGTATCGCCGGATCTTCAGCGAAAAGCTGGGCCAGGCCAGGGCCCAGGCCCAGACGATGGAAGAACGCAAGACCATTGCCCGCATCGCCGATGAGTATGACCACTACGTCCGCGAGAAAGACAAGGTCATCGAATACTATAAAAGCGGCCAGCACCAATTCAGCTCCGAATTGCATCAGGATGTGCGCAACCGTTTTTTTGCCATTCTGCAGATTTGCGAGGATTTCAAACGCTCCCATACGGAATCGATCATGCAGGCCAAGCAGTCCGCCCTGATCGAGCAGCCCGCCTGCGGGACACCGCCATGGCGGTGATCGTCACCCAAGTCCTTTTGGTGATCCTTTTGGCCTACCTGTTGATGCATCAGATTCTCAATCCGGTACGCGCATTGATCATGGAGACCTGCCGCAACGAAAATATCAAGCTTGCCGGCGACGATGTCAAAACCTTGAGCATGAGCGTACGGGGTCTGATCGAGGATGTCGACCAGACCCAGGTTGAACTGGAGAAAAGCCGCGAAAACCTGCTGCAGGCCGAGAAGATGGCCATGGTGGGAAAGCTGGCCGCCGGAATGGCGCACAGCGTGCGCAATCCGTTCACGTCGGTAAAAATGCGTCTGTTCTCGCTGAGCCGATCCCTCAAACTCTCCGGCATGCAGAAAGAGGATTTTGACGTCATTTCCGAGGAAATCGACCACATCGATACGATTGTCCAGAATTTTCTGGAATTTTCACGCCCTCCCAAACTGAAGATGCAGCCGGTAAGCCCCTCCACGGTGTGGATACGGCCATTCAGTTGCTTTGCTATCGCCTGGAATCCTACAACGTCCAGGTCACCCTTCACCGGGAGCGGCTTCTGCCGGCTATCGAAGCCGACCCCGACCAGCTCAAGGAGGTTTTGGTCAATCTGATGATCAATGCCTGCGAAGCCATGCCCGGCGGCGGAAAGATCGGCATCACCGAGCGTGTGGTGGAGGATCCCGGTGGATTGCGGCATGCCGAGATCAGCGTCTCCGACAACGGTTCGGGCATCCCCTCGGCAACGGCCAAAAAGGTTTTCGATCCGTTTTTCACCACCAAGGAAGATGGCACCGGCCTGGGGTTGAGCATCGTATCACGGATCATCAGGGAACATGACGGGCACGTGGAAATGAATTCGGTGGAGGGCCGCGGCACGACCTTTATCATCGAACTGCCCATCAAAGGAGGCAAGTTGTGAGCACCATTTTGATCATTGATGACGACGATCAACTGCGCATCAGTTTTGAACGCTTGCTGAAGGAGGAAGGCTACCGGGTCCGTACGGCGGCATCGGGCGAGGCCGGCATCCGCATGCTGACCGAGGCGGTTCCCGATCTGGTGGTTCTGGATGTCCGCCTGCCCGGAATCAACGGTCTCGAAACCTTCCGTCAGATCCACCAGATCGAGCAGAAGCTGCCGGTGATCATCATGACGGCTTACGGCACCACCGAGACAGCCATCGAAGCCACCAAGATGGGTGCCTTCGATTATGTGATCAAGCCTTTCGACATTCCTCAGATGCTTTCCACCATCCGCCAGGCCCTGGAAGCCGGCCGCTTCATGCGCTCCCCGGTAGACATGGATGTGGCGCCGGACAAGATCCACGGCGAGGCGATCATCGGCAAGAGCCCGGCCATGCAGGAGGTTTATAAAGCCATCGGGCGCGTATCGGCCACCGATGCAACGGTGCTGATCCGGGGCGAGTCCGGCTCCGGCAAGGAGCTGGTGGCCCGCGCGCTGTACCAGCACAGCATCCGATCGCAAAAACCGTTTCTGGTGATCAATTGCGTGGCCATTCCCGACACCCTTTTGGAAAGCGAATTGTTCGGCTATGAGAAGGGGGCTTTTACCGGCGCCACCCACAGGCGTGTGGGGAAGATCGAGCAGGCCAGCGGAGGAACGGTTTTTCTGGATGAAATCGGCGACATGCCGCTCAACCTGCAGGCCAAGATGCTGCGCCTGCTGCAGGAGAAAAGCATCGAACGCCTGGGCGGGCGGGAAACCATTCCGGTGGATGTGCGCATCATCGCCGCCACCAACCGTGATCTGGAGGTCCAGATCACCAAGGGGCAGTTTCGTGAAGACCTTTATTACCGTCTCAAGGTGATCACCATCTGGCTCCCCTCCTTACGGGAACGCACCGGCGACATCCCCCTTTTGGTCGACTATTTCATGACCCGCTTTTCCCTGGAACTGGGCATCGAGAATCCGGGTATCACCCGCGAGGCCATGTCCATGCTGGTATCCAGCCCCTGGCCGGGAAACATTCGTGAATTGGCCAACACCCTCCAGAAGGCATTGATCTTTAACCGGGGCGCCCCCTCAGCCTCACCGACATCGCCCAGGCCACCGGCGGCGACATCAAGAACCTGCACCTCAGCGAGGACGCCTGCGACGACAGCATTCGGGTCTGGATTCGCAACCTGTTATCCAGAGGGGCACAGGAGAACCTGTTCGAAAACTGCATGGATCATTTCGGCGGCGTGATGGTTGCCGAGGCCCTCAACCTGACCGGCGGCAACCGATCCCAGGCGGCCAAACTGCTGGGCATGTCTCGGCCGACCCTGCATGCCAAGATCGACAAGTACAATCTTAAGATCGAAACCAGCGTAAAATAAAAGTGCCGGTCATCCCATCGGTGCCTGCCCGCGGGTGATATGCGCGTAGGCACTGTGGTTGTGGATGGACTCGAAGTTTTCGGCGCTGACCGAAAACCAGGTGATGTTGTCGTCGGCCATGAGGCGTTCGGCGATATCGCGGACCACGTCCTCGACGAATTTCGGATTGGCGAAGCCCTTTTCGGTAACCATCTTCTCGTCCACGCGTTTAAGCACGGAATAGACATCGCAAGAGGCACAGGCCTCGACCATCTCGATCATGTCTTCCAGCCAGATGAAGCGCTTGAAACGGGTCTGGAGTTGCACGATGCCCCGTTGGTTGTGCGCCCCCTCATCTGAAATTTCCTTGGAACAGGGGCAGACGGAAGTAATCGGAACGTTAACTTCGGAGATCAGATCGATTTCGTTGCGCGAATTACTGGAACCGATGATGCGGCAATTGTAGTCCATGAGTCCCGGCGCGTTGCTCACCGGCGCCTGCTTTTCGATGAAATAGGGAAAACTCATCTCGATGTGGGCCGAGGCGGCATCCAGGTTCTGCTTCATCGTCTCCAGCAGCACGGAAAATTTCTTCAGCGAGATCTCCGGCTTGAGCAGGTGAAGCATTTCGACGAATCGGCTCATGTGGGTCCCCTTGTATTCCTGGGGCAGATCCACATACATGTTGAAGGCGGCGATGGTGCTCTGGGAGCCCTCGCGACGGTCCTTGACCCGGATGGGATACCGAAGATTCTTGATGCCGACCTTGTCGATCGGGATATTTCGGTGATCCGGCTGGTTTTGCACATCTTTCATGGGTGACTACCTGACAGCGGGCAAGCGCACGGTTGAGGTTGAAAAGCAATCGGTTCGGATGCCAATCGGTCTATTTCAGCAAGTACTCCATTTTCACATGACTCAAGGCACGGTAAATGTTGCCTTTGATCTTACGGTTGGTTCGGTAAAGCCCGTCGAGCATGGTTTTGATTTCCGAACGTTTGGTCACCCCGGCCGACGGGCAGGGATTGGTGAATGTCGGTATCTGTTGATCGGCGGCAAACCGCCGGATATTTTTTTCTTCGACCATGGCCAGGGGGCGGATGACACTGAAGCGGCCGCCGAAGAAATCCTGCCGTGGCACCATGGTGCTGATCTCACCGGCATAACAGACATTCAGGAAAAAGGTTTCGATAATATCGTCTTTGTTGTGTCCCAATGCCAGTTTATTGCTGCCCAGTTGGTCGGCGATTTCAAAGAGTCGTTTGCGTCTGAGCCGGGCGCATAGGAAGCAGGGATTTTCACGGTTGACCGGACTGTGGGCCACGAGACCATGGTCGGTCTTCTCGATGGTCAGCGAAAACCCCATTTGCCGGCAGGTATCGGCCAATTCCGCGCCAAATCCGCCGGCAAATCCAGGATCGATATAAACCGGCAGAAGTTCGTACCGTACCCGAACCCGCTTGCGTCGTTCAGCCAGCGTCCATAGCAGGCTCAGGCTGTCCTTGCCGCCGGAGAGTCCCACGGTGATGCGGTCGCCGTCCGCGATCATGTCATAACGGTGGATGGCCTTTCCCACCAAGCCGTTGATCGCCTTGTATGTGTAGTTGTACCGGGGCAAGACGGACGATTCCGCTTCGGGGTCCTATTTATCCGTTTCCTCTTTGTCCACCACCTTACCGGCCGCAATCTCCCTCAAGGCAACGACAATATCCTCGTTCTTGGGTGAACTGACCAGATATTCGGAGCCTTCCCGGATCTGCCGCACCCGCGCGGCGGCCATATGGACCAGCTTGAATCGATTGGGGACTTTTTCCAGACAATCTTCAACGGTAATTCTTGCCACGAATTTTCTCCTCGTTACAGTATTTCGACCAGTTCGTAGACGCGTTTTCCGCCAGGCGCAGTGAGCACGATCTCCTCCCCGGGCTTTTTGCCGATAATGGCCTTGCCCAAGGGTGACGTCACCGAGATGCGTCCCTGCTCGATATCGGATTCTTCAGGCCCAACCAGCTGATACTCGACACCCTCACCGGTATCGATGTTTTCGAGGACCACGGTGCAGGCGAAGACAGCCCGATCCTTGGGCAGGTTGTCGACATCGATAATTTCTGCATTGCCCAATTTATAACCCAGTTCACTGACCCGTCCTTCAATGAAGGCCTGACGTTCCTTGGCGGCTTCATACTCGGCATTTTCGCTGAGATCACCATGTGATCGGGCCTCTTCGATGGCCCGGATCACACTGGGCCGCTCGACGGATTTAAGATACTCCAGCTCTTTTTTCAGCGCCTGGTACCCTTCTCGGGTCATGGGTATTCTTTCCAATGGAAAACTCCTGAACGATTCGCGTTTGTGTTTGATGGTTAATAATGGTTTTCACCCGGCAATAGAAAAACAGATCCCCATGGCAAATGCCATGGGGGAATCTATCAGTTCCGGATACGATTTACCTGTTGGAATTAACTCAGTCTCACCATTTGCCCAGAATGGTGGTGCCGGCCTGTACCCGATCCCCGACCGTCACCTTTATTTCCGCATTGACCGGAAGATAGACATCCAGCCGCGATCCAAAACAGATCATGCCGAAACGCTGCCCACGACCCAGCGAATCCCCTTCCTGCACCCGGCAGATGATTCGTCGGGCCACCAAGCCGGCAATTTGAACAAATCCCACCTGCTTGCCGTCCGGGCCCTCCAGCAAAAGGGCGTTGTGCTCGTTTTCAGCCGAGGCCTTGTCGAGATTGGCGGAAAAAACTTGCCCGGATAATAGTTGACGCGACGAACCGTGCCTTCATGGGGCGATCGGTTCACATGCACATTGAAAATGGACATAAAGACGCTGACCCGCGTGCACGCGCCAGGGTAATAGGGCGTCTCGGCGACCGGTTCGATTTTAACCACCTTGCCATCGGCCGGTGAAACGATCACCCCCTCGCCGACGGGCACCAGCCGGTCCGGGTCTCTGAAAAACCAGCAGATGAATCCGGTTGCCAGAAGCCCGAGCATGGCCAGAAACCCGACCCCCAGCAGGGCGAACACCGCTGTCGCAAAGGCAGAAGCAAAAATAAACGGATATCCTGCCTTGGCGACAGGAAATGCCGTCTGGCTGGGTGGATCGGACCAGTTCAGTTGTGTCATCACGTTCTCCCGGGCCGCAACCCGCGCCGTCAGAAGCTTTTATCAACTTTTAAAGGGTTATCTATATAAAAAGCCGGCACCTATGTCAACATCTACCGACAGGTGACAGTGCGAATTCGACCACCTTCAAAACGGCTTGGAAATATAGGCAGAATAGGCACATCTCCCATTCTGTTTTTAGCCGATTTGAGCCGACTACCGGATGGGGGTACTGTTTTCGGCCAGACGGTTTTGCGCGCCGTTCAGCGGTGAATCTGCGCATCGGACTTGCGGACATAGTGGGGAACCAGGCAGCCGATCGTATCGACATCCTGCCGGAGCATCCGTTCCAAGGCCAAAAGACCAACGGCAGCGGCCCGGATCACATGCTGTGAAGGATCGGCCAGGCGGGCTCCGGGGCAGCGGGCGGCAAACAACTCCCTATACAGCACCGCTCCGGAACCCACCAAAATAGCCTTTGGGGGAAGGGTCGCGGCCACCGCCGCGGGTAGGTCCACCGCCGCATCCCCTACCCCATCCGGTATGTTTGCGCCATGTTCATAGCAGATATGGTAGATCTCTCCCCGCCGGGCATCGATCATGGGAACCACGGGGCCGTCATGGTGACGAAACGGAAAGGCCAGCGCGGCCAGGCTGCTGACCCCGACCACGGGTGCGTGGATGGCCATGGCCAACCCCTTGACCGTGCTGATGCCGATCCTCAGGCCGGTAAAAGTTCCCGGCCCCCGGCTGACGCCGATGGCATCGACATCGGCCGCCGAGAGGCCGCAGCTTGTCAAAAGGCCATCGATCATGGCCATCAGGTGTCGTGAATGGGTGTTGCCCGCCGTGTAAACGGTTTCGGCCAAGAGGTTCCGGTCGCGGAGCAGGGCCACGCTGCAACTGGTCGTGGCGGTATCAACGGCCAGAAGGATCATGGCGCCGGCTTTTTGGCAACCGGTTTTCTGGCGCTTGGCGTTCGTCCTCTTTTGGGCACGGCGGGTTCCAGGGCGATGGCCAACACTTCGTCCATGTTGCTCACCGGTATGAACTTGATCTTGCGCTTGACGTTTTTGGGAATCTCCACCAGGTCCTTTTTGTTTTTCTGGGGAATAATCACCGTGGTGATCCCGGCCCGCAACGCCCCCAGGGCCTTCTCCTTCAGCCCTCCGATGGGCAGCACCCGTCCCCGCAGGGTAATCTCCCCGGTCATGGCCACGTCCTTGTTGACCGGTCGTTCGGTGAGCGCCGAAATCAGGGCCGTGGCCATGGCGATGCCGGCCGACGGGCCGTCTTTCGGGATCGCACCGGCCGGCACGTGGATATGGATGTCGCGGTTCTCAAAGATCGCATCCTTGACCTTGAATTGCGTCACATTGGCCCGGGCGTAGCTCAGGGCGGCACGGGCCGACTCCTGCATGACCTCCCCCAACTGCCCGGTCAGAATCATCTCGCCCTTGCCATTGATCAGGGAAGCCTCCACATAGAGGACCTCGCCCCCCACCTGGGTCCAGGCCAGGCCGGTTGAAAGGCCCACCTGACTCTCTTCCTTGTCCATCTCGGGATAATATTTGGGCGGACCGAGGTACTTTTCGATGCTTTGGCGACTGATCAGAAAGGGGCCCTTCTCGCCTTCGGCAATCCGCCGGGCCACCTTTCGGCAAAGGTCCCCAGCTCGCGTTCGAGATTGCGCAGTCCTGCTTCGGAGGTGTATTCGTTGATCACCAGCGCAATCGCGCCTTCGCTGAAATGGATCTGTTTCACCTTGATCCCGTTTTCCTTGATCTGACGGGGAATCAGGTGGGTCTTGGCGATGACCTTCTTTTCATCCTCGGTGTAGCCGGAAAGGTTGATCACCTCCATGCGGTCCAAAAGGGCCGACGGAATGGTATCCGAAATATTGGCCGTCAGGATGAACATCACCTTGGACAGATCAAAGCTGAGGTTGAGGTAGTGGTCGCTGAACTCGGCGTTCTGCTCCGGATCCAACGCCTCCAACAGCGCCGATGAGGGTCCCCGCGAAAATCGGCACCCAATTTATCGATCTCGTCCATCATGAAGACCGGGTTGTTCGAGCCGGCCTGTTTCAACCCCTGGATGATCCGTCCGGGCAGTGCGCCGATGTAGGTTCGGCGGTGCCCCCGAATTTCGGCTTCATCCCGGATGCCCCCCAGGGAAATCCGGATGAATTTACGTTTCATGGCGTTGGCGATGGCCCGCCCCAACGAGGTCTTGCCCACACCCGGCGGACCCACGAAACACAGGATCGGGCCCTTGGTGTTCGCGTTGAGCTTACGGACACTCAGAAATTCGAGAATGCGGTCCTTGATGCGCTCCAGGCCGAAATGGTCCTGATCGAGCACCGATTTGGCCTTTTTGATATCGATCACGTCGGTGGTGGATTTGCTCCAAGGCAATTCCACCATCCAGTCCAGATAGGTTCGCACCACCGATGACTCGGCCGAATCGGGATGCATCTGCTCCAGCCGCCGCAGTTGTTTATCGGCTTCGGCCTTGGCCGCCTGGGGCATGCGGGCGCGCTTGATCTTGCCTTTGTACTCTTCCACCTCCTGGGACCGTTCATCCAGCTCGCCCAGCTCGCGATGAATGGCGCGCACCTGTTCACGCAGGAAGTAATCCTTCTGACTCTTTGAGATCTCGTCCTTGACCTCCGACTGAATCTTGGCCTGCATGGCTGACAGCTCGACTTCACGGAACAAGAGATCATTGACCTTTTTCAACCGCTGAAAAGGATCGATGATTTCGATCACCGCCTGGGCTTCGTCGATTTTCAGCCGCAAATTGGAGGCCACCAGATCGGCCAGACGCCCGGGCTGGTCAATGCTGGTGAGAATGGAACCGACCTCACTGGTATATTCACCGCGCAAGGTGAGAATTTTTTCCGAGTATTCCCTTACATTGCGCATCAGCGCCTCGGATTCGATATCGATATCATCCGATTCGGGCTCCTCGATCAATTCGATCCTCACCCGAAAAACAGAGCGTTTACGCACATATTTGACGATCCGGGCCTTGGCGATCCCCTGAACCAGCGCCTTCACCCGGCCGTCGGGAAGCTTGAGCATGCGCAGTATCCGGCTGACCGTACCGAGCTGATAGATCTCTTCGGGCCCCGGGTTCTCGACGCCCGGATCCTTCTGGGTGACGACAAACAAGTAGCGATCCTTTGCGATCGCCTCTTCAATGGCATTCACCGATTTTTCCCGTCCCACGAACAGCGGCAGCAACATGTCGGTGAAAATGACCACATCGCGCACCGGCATCATGGGTAAAACCATTGGGATCGTCGCTTCCGGGTCGTCCTCCTCGATGATGCTGATCAAATCGTCCTTGTCTGTTTCGCCCATTTTCACTCCTGAAGAATTCAAAAACCAAATCGATCCAAGGCCCACACGAAAAGACCGCTTCGAAAAATGTCTTTTAACATAAGCCCGAATTTTTCTTTGACAACGGTCATCAGGTTCTTTTACAAAAGAGGCGGACCGGCACCCGTGGGCCGGTTTTGCCCGTAACCGTCATTCATCTCCCGACGCGACCAGCATCGTTACCCCGAGCCCTCATGCTACCATCGCTTTTCATCGACATTGTCGCCTTCATCTTCGGTGCCTGTATCGGCAGTTTTCTAAACGTCTGTATCTATCGCATACCGGAGGGCTTGTCCATCGTCTATCCGGGCTCCCGTTGCCCGCGCTGTGAGACGATCATTCCGTTTTATGATAACATCCCCATCATCAGTTACCTCTTGTTGGCCGGTAAATGCAGGACGTGTCATCTCCCCATTGCCCTTCGCTATCCGTTTGTGGAACTTTTAGGCGGGCTTTTCGGCCTGGCCAGTGTCCACACCTTTGGGCCGACCGTTCAGGCAGGGGTCGTTTTTGTCTTCATCGCCACCCTGATCGTGGTCACGTTCATCGATCTGGACCACCGCATTATCCCCGACAGGATTTCACTGCCGGGGAATTCCGTTTTTTTTTCTGGCGGCCTTTGCCCTTCCTGCCATTGCCTGGCAAGCCCGCGCCATCGGCATTGTTGCCGGCGGGGGGATTCTTTTCGCCGTGGCCTGGATTTATCATCGCATCACCGGAAGGGAGGGCATGGGCGGCGGTGACATCAAGCTCTTGGCCATGATCGGCGCCATGATCGGCTGGCAGGGAATCCTTTTCACCATCTTTGCCGCCTCGGCCCTCGGCACCATAGTCGGCCTGCTGGCGATGCTCAAATCCGGCAAGGGCATGCAGCTGGCCATCCCCTTCGGTCCATTCCTGGCCGGCGGAGCCATGATCTATCTTTTTTCGGTGAGCGTCTGATTGACTGGTATTTGTTGGTCTAAGGCTGACGGATGCGTAAAAAGCCCGATATCGGCGTTACGCGTATCCTTCGTCACTGCGGCGTACGCAAAAGTACGCCTCATTCCTTAAGGATTCGCAAGCCTTGATCTCGGGCTTCTTACGCATCCGTCGGAAAGGCGACTCTTTACGCGTTCATCAATGCCGGGGGGTTATTGAATGGCAAGCAGATAGGTTCGCAGGTTGACCTTTTTGCCTTTGATGCCCAGCCGTTCCCGGATGGCATATCGATAGCCTTCCACCGTACGGACTGAAATGTTGAGGAGATGGGCGATCTCCTTGGCCTTCTTGCCCTGCTTGACCATGGTGGCCACCTTGATTTCGGTGGGCGTGAAGCCCAGGTAGTCAAAGGAAAGCTTGCGGCTCAGGGGGGACACAATTTCATTGAGATTGGATTCAATGATCTCCAGATAGGCCTTTTGGCGGGTTTCCATCCCACTGCGCTTCAGCTTGCGGACATACGGTCGAATCAGGGCCTTGACGTTGTAAAGGACCTTGTCCTCTAGGGCCTTGCGGTCCTCGTCGCGCTTTTTTAAAAGAACCTTAAGCGCCGTATTGACTTCGGAGAGGTTGTCCGTGCGGGTCTCCAGCTCACGTCCCTTGGCCGCGAGGGCTTCGTTACTGCGCATCTGATCGGTGACATCGAACATGATCCCATTGAAAAAGGCGTGCTCGCTACCGGCAACCCCCGTGGCGATGACTTGCAGCCAGCGCCATTGGGTCAGCAGCGGATGAAAAATCCGGAACCGCTGATTGAATTTGAGATCCCGGATGGCCCGCACCACGGCATTGCGAATGTTCTTGCGATCGTTGGGATGGATCTGGAACCATTTGTTCGGCGGCCACGCATTTTGGGCGACACCGGCGATATCCTTGGCCGAAGGGCTCATGAAGACGACCTTCAGGGCCCTGGGACGCTGCATGCCAAGCCTGAGGCGAAAGAAGGCAAAATCCGACGCACTTTCGACAAACAATTGCTGACTGGCGCGACTCTCCTCCAGATCCCGGCGGATCTTCTCCTCACGGGTGATGTCCCGGCCGCAACCGACCGTACCGAGCATATTGCCCATTTCATCCAAAAGGGGCGCCTTGTGGACATCCAGGACCAGGTACCGGCCCCGCACCAGGCCGTCTTCCACAAAGCGCATGGCCTTTCCCTTGGCCTTGACGATGTCGTCGGAATTCTCACAAACTTCACCGAAGGTGTGGCGTTGTCCGTTGCTGCGCTCCAGTTCGGCAAAGTAAAGATCGTTTTTTCCCACCACGGCTTCGGGATATTTGCACATGAGCAGCCGCTCGCAAAGGGCCCGGTTGGCAAAGAGGTAACGGTTGTCCATGTCCTTGGCCCAGATCATGTCCGGCACGTTGTCGGCAATTCGCCGCGCCAGCTTCAAAAGGGTTTCATAATCTTCCAGGCGCTTGTCCGTCAGTTGTTTCAGTTGGGCGTTCTCGGTTTCAAGGTGCTGGATCCGCTGTAGCAGGTCGCGCTGGTGTGTTTTCATCTCTGTTGGCATGAAATCCCCGATTTCAGGCGATGCCGATAAAATCGAAATTCATTTTAGCCTGGAATTTCTCAACCCGTTTGAAAATCTCCTTTAGCATGGTCTGCTCGATATGGGTCAACTTTTTTGGATTGATGTAGTTGTCCGGCTTGCTGTTGTCGTCCATCACGGCCGTGATCTGCCTGACAAAACGAAGTTGCATGAGAAAAGAGTAGGCCTTTTCCAGCTCCTCGTATTCCTGGGGCGTAATCACCTTCTGAATTCGCAGTTGTTCGAGCCGCTCAAGGGTATTGGTCGCTTCGATGCGGTGCTTCAGGGCATAGACCCGGGCGAAATCAACAATGGGCGTCATGGCACTTTTGATATCCAAGGCGTTGCGGTGGCGCCCCTTGGATTCGACCACGAAATTACGGAAAAACCCCAGGGGCGGTTTGAAGTAGAGGGCATTTTCGGTCAGATGGCGAAAAAAGCCGGACCATCCTTCCAAGGCGGAGAAGAGATATTGGCGCAGTCTCTCAACCAGGGCAGTTTCACCGAATCCCGTGCGGAAATCGAAAAAGATGCTCGCCTGCAGCAAATCCTCGGCTTCTGCGGCACGAATCCAATCCCTGAAGTAGATCTTCCATTGGGAAAACGGCTGGCACCATCTTGGATTCTTGGCCATCACCTGACCCGTGCAATAGGCATAGCCCGCCTGGTTCAAAAGACCGCAAACCATCTCGCCGAATTCGAAGAAATAAGCGGCCACTCCTTCTGCCAGTTCGGGTCGCGGGTCCTGATAAACAATCGCATTGTCCTGGTCGGTCTTCAGGGTCTGTTCCTCCCGCCCCTCGCTCCCCATGATCATGAAAACAAATGGCACGGGTGCCGGTCCCAGTTCATCCAGGGCCATGCGGGCCGTTTTTTTCAGGATCGTGTCGGCCACGGTGGTAATGAAATAGGTTAGATTGCGCGCGTTGGCGCCGTTGTTGATCAGGCCGCGCACCATGCCGGCCAGTTGACCTTGTTTTTCAACGATTTTTTCCATCCCGTCGGCCAACTGAATTTCGCGCAGCAAAAAGAGCGGTGACTGCCCCTGAAACGCCAGAATATCCCGACTGGATAACATGCCGATGACCTTGTCGTTGGCATCGATCACGCCGACATGCTGGAAGTCTTGTTCCATCATGGTCATCATGGCTTCGAAGATCATGGCCTTTTCCGGAATGGCCCGCAACGGCGACGACATGATGGCGGCCACGGGTTGATCGATGGAGATGCCGCGGGCGATCACCTTGCGGGTAAAATCTTTTTCGGTCACGATGCCCATCGTTTCGGGATTCTCGTTGCGCACAAAGGCATAGCTCGTCTTATGACGGGTCATCAGACGCGCGACTTCCCGGATGGTCATACCGGCATGGCAAAAAACGGGATGCGGGGAATAAATTTGCGACAGGGGCTGGTTGAACAGCTGCAGATCCGCCGCTTTGGGGCGAAGGGTCTTGGCAATGATCGCCGCATAGGAGCGGCTGAGCATGCGTTTGCCGAAAGTATCGGAAAAGTATTCGGAAAAGGTACTGTTTCGGCTGCAGATGTTCAGAAAAATGGGTTCCGCGAGCACGTAAAAGGAGGCGTCTTCGATGACCGCCATGGTGCGGACCGACAGACCATCATTCAACAGGATCGAGATGCCCCCATAAATATCACCCTCGGAAAGCAGCTCGCGCATGGTCTTTTGGCCGTTTTCCTCATAGTAGCGCTCGGCGGCGCCCTTCTGCAGGATATACAGATAGCCGACCCGCGTGCGCCCCTGAACAAACAGCACCGTGCCCTTTGGATAGGAGACCCGTGAAAGGGACGTGGCCACCCGCTCCAGATCGTCCTCCCCCAAAAAGGTGAACGGATCCAGTCCCGAGATGAACAGGCGCGCCTGGGCTGCCCGCGTAATCGCATCCAGCGATTCATCGAAAATGTTGTGGCTGAAGTTGTCCAGGAAGTATTCATGAAAGGCTCTGTTCCGGGCGCACAATTCGGTAATGACCCTAGCAGGGATGGTGACGGCCGCCACCACCGTATCCGCCCGCGTGGTCCTAAGGGCGATCCCCGCATTGAGCATCACGGAGATCCCGCCGTACACTTCGCCCTTCTTGATATAGCCGGTCAGGCGATCCTCTCCCTTATCCTTCTGGTATAGGGAAAGCTGGCCATCCAGAATGACGAGAACGTTATCAACCCGGCTTTCACCCTGGACGGATATTCGATCACCCCGCGCGATTCGGGTCGTGGACGCCTGGGCCACCACCATTTCCATCTCCGACGGCGTGAGAAAGGAAAAGTGGGGCATGGATGATAGAAAGCGGAGTGTTTCGGGCTTCATCGACGCGTCCTGGGCTTGGCGGTAAGCGCGATCGTTCAGGAACGATGAAAAAACGGAACCACCGCGGGAATCACAATGCGGATCGCCATCGATTAAACCATCAAGCCAGGGTAAAGTCAACGCTCGCCAGATCTGAATAGGGCTTCATTCGGGGGCGTTATCGGTGAGTCGGATGCCCACCCGCCGTTGGTCGTGCTTACCGGCGGCAGGTGGGCCAGGAAGGTAAAAAGCGAATATGAACTATAGAAGCTGGGCCATGTTGCGGGCAACCGCGACAAATGCCTGGGAAACGGGAGAGTCGGCGTGCTGCTGCTGATAGGAGACCCCGGCGTCCCCGCAAGCGACCATTTCCGGATCGAAGGGAATTTTCCCGAGAAAGGGTATTTCCGTGGCTGCGGCGGTCTTCTCTCCGCCACCCGATCCGAAAAGATCGATTACCGAATGGCAATGCGGGCAGGCGAAGCCGCTCATATTTTCGATCAAACCGAAAATTTCCATTTTGACCACTTTACAGAAATTGATCGATTTCCTGACGTCCGCCAGGGAGACTTCCTGGGGGGTGGTGACGATGATGGCCTTGGCGTCGGGAATGGTCTGAGCCACGGTGAGCGGTTCGTCACCCGTTCCTGGAGGAGCGTCGATGAGCAGGAAATCCAGATTCCCCCAGGCCACGTCGGCGATAAACTGCTGAATGGCCGAATACTTCACCGGTCCCCGCCAGATGATGGCGTCGTCCTTGGTTGGCGAAAGGGACTCGATGGACACGGCGCTCAAATTGGCTGAATAGGGCATGGGTTTGAGTTTGCGCTCGGGCGTCAGTTCAAGCATCCCCGAAAGTCCCAGCATTCTGGGGACATCCGGCCCGTGCAAATCCACATCCATGATCCCGACCTGGTGCCCCAAGCCGGCCAGGGCCAATGCCAGATTGACGGAGGTGCTGGTCTTTCCGACCCCGCCTTTCCCGCTCATGATCATGAATTTGTGTTTGATCCGACCCAGCACATCTTTTACCGTAGCGTCACGTTCCGCCTGGGGGTTAGCCGCTTTCTTCACGTCATTCATACTGTTTTGTATCTGTACCATCACTGTTCTCCCATTCAAGCCGCGCCGACAAGGGTTCGCTTCCGGTGCCCGTTAAGCACTCCGCAAGGTAAAGGGGGTGCGGCCAGAGGCTCTTCAAATGTGTTATGCCGGCATGGGCATGCTTATTCGGTTACATATCGATGAAAGTCATCCTGCCCGCATGACGGGCACGCTTGGGGCCGACCGGTTCCCAGGGGCGCATCCCACTGATGCTGACATTTTCGGCACGCGAAGTGGCGTTTTTCATCAACCATTTTATAATTCCCGCCATCGATCTTAATGGCCTTTCCATTGATCAACGCATCGGCGACCGTCTGCCGGGCCTTGTGAAGGATGCGGCCGAACGTCGCCCGGGATACGCCCATGCACTGCCCCGAATCTTCGTGCGACAACCCGTCCAGATCGGCAAGCCGAAGCGCCTCCCGTTCATCTACCGTAAGGCAGACTTCAGCCAGTTCCACCATGGGAATTCCCCTGGGTTTGAAGTAGCTGATTTTGGGGTTGAATGCGACGAGACGATCTTTTCTGGGTCTACCCATGAATCCTCCAATAAAGCATATGCTCGATTACGAGCTGTTATTCTTTCCGTCGGGCCTTGTCAAGGTAAATATGGCGACAGGCCAAAGTAACCGCATTCGGACCCAATACCGAGAACCGTTCTCGCAGACATGGCCCGCGCCTCCAGTAAAAGCGATAGATCCAGTCCATCCAGGAATCGGTCCAACGGTGGTTAGCCTGGCCGATCGTTCACCCGCCCGGACCTTTCGGGTTCCCCGCCTTGGGGTTCAGCTGCGTAAAATAATCCCGTGAAGTTTTAACGAAAAGCCAGTATGTCCCGGTGATCACAAACAGCACCACAATAACGCACAATACCGTTGAAATTTTCCGGTGGGGCGCGAGGGCAACATAGAAAAAAAGGTCGTAAATCAACACGAAAAAATTTCCCACCACCACCAACGCCCGCGCCCACGGTTTGATCAAAAAGAGGAGAATGGCAAGACTCAGGCTGACCACCACCATTTTCAGAATCCATGGATTGGCGTCTTCGACGGCCGCCCTGCCTTGAAAAAGTGAAAAGAGGAAAGCGGGGTGACAGGCCCAGGCCAATACAAGCATGGCATAGCTTTTTTTAAAGCTGCGGGGCGCTGCGGCAAATCGGGCAACATAGTCGTTCATCGGCATGCTGTCTTCTCCATGGGCGTCGTTGGGGACAGGCTGTCCGTATCAAGGTTGACTGACGACAAGCTTCTGGCCGACGTGGATGACGTTCTCCTTTTTAAGTTTGTTCAACGACCGGATTTGATCGACCGTGAGGTCGTACTTCCGGCTGATGCTGTAAAGGGTATCTCCGGCCACGACGGTATGGGTCTTGGCGGCAGCAGCCGTTTTTTCGTCGTCGATCTCACGGTTGCAGACGGTTTGGCGGGCGGGCGCGATGTCGGCACCTGCGCTAGCTGGTTAACCTTTCTGGAGGCCGTATCGATTTTCTTCTGTAAGGCGTCAAGGCTCATGGCCAAATGGTCCATCCGCAGGGATGTTGACGCTTCGGAGCGATCGAAGCGGGTCTTGAATGTTTCGAAATCTTTGGCTTGCTCCCAGATGTGGGTGACTTTTTCATCCACGCCATCGACTTTTTCCAGCTGATGTTCGATTTTTGCGAGACGTTGTTCAAGGGCGTCAATCCGCGCTGCACCGGCCTGTTCGCCAGAGTATGAGAAGATCAGGATGACCAGCAGGACAACACCGATCACCACGGCGATACCGAGCCCCCAGTACAGATAGTGGATGGGATTGCCGGACAGAATGCCAGAGGGCCGCAGCCCTTTCTCCTTAAAATGGGCATAGCCGTCGTCTTCGTAGTAGGGGTCTTTTGATGCGTCGTTTTCCGTCTCTTCGGGGTTCGGGTCTTCTACCCCACCCGTATCTTTCCACTTCATTGCCAAGCCTCCAAACGGTTGTTGGTCCAATACGACGATGGTTCGACAAATGCCCAATGAATTTACTCCTCTATAAACCAAAAGGCCAATCGACTTCAACCCCAATCAATGGCCGCATCA
>NZ_BBCC01000133.1 GCF_001311845.1 Desulfosarcina cetonica JCM 12296
CGTGGCCACCGTCGAAGCGGTACTGATGGCCGGAGCGATTCCGGTGTTCGCCGAGATCGACGAAACCCTGTGCCTGTCGCCCGAAGGCGTGGCGGCGGCCCTGACGCCGACCACCCGGGCCGTCCTGCCCGTGCATATGTGCGGCGCCATGGCCCGCATCGACGAACTCAAGGCCTTTTGTGACAAAAACGGCCTGATCCTGATCGAGGACGCCTGCCAGAGCGTCGGCGCCAGCTACCAGGGCAAGGCCCTGGGCGCCTTCGGCAAGGCCGGCTGCTTCTCCTTCGACCCGGTCAAGACCATCACCTGTGGCGAGGGCGGCGCCGTGGTCACCGATGACGCGGCGGTCTACGCCGCGGCCCATGCCTTTGCCGACCACGGCCATGATCATATCGGCAACGACCGTGGGGCCGAAGACCACCTGATGATCGGTGCCAACTACCGCATCAGCGAGCTCAACGCCGCCGTCGGACTGGCCCAGTTGCGCAAGCTGGACGGGATCCTGGAAACCCAGCGGCGCAACAAGGCCGCCCTGAAGGACGCCATGCAGGCGATTCCCGGCGTCACGTTTCGACAGCTGCCCGATGCGGCGGGCGACTCGGCCACCTTCCTCACTTTCTTCATACCCGATGTGGAAAAAGCCCGCCAGGCGGTCAAATCCCTGGCCGCCGCCGGCGTGGACGGTTGTTTTCACTGGTTCGACAACAACTGGCACTATATCCGCAAATGGGACCATTTCCGGGAATTGAAAGCCGCGGCCCGGCTGGCCGTCCAGACCCTGCCCGACTGCCCGGACTTTCGCTCCGTGCAGCTGCCCCAATCCGATGCCCTCATCGGACGGGCGATTTCCATGCAGATCAAACTGGGCTGGACCACGGAGCAGTTGGCACAGCGTGTCGCCGCCACGGTCAGCGCCCTTAAAGCTGTTGCTTGATTCCCGCGTTTACCCAGGGACAGCATATGCCGCCTTGATCGGCCATGGCTATCCGCTGAGGAATTGTTTTACTCAAGAAACCGCAAGCCCAACCGAAAAAAGGAAAAAATAGCATGTTTCGCAATTTCAAAATGGTCTCCAAAGTGGTCTTCGGCCGGGGGTGTTTCGCCCAGCTGGGGGATATTCTCAAGGAACAGCGCCAGGGCGGCCGCTCGGTGGTAGTCTTTATAGTGGACGACGTCCACAAAAACAAACCGCTGAAGGACCGTCTGCCCCTTGAGAAGGACGACCTGTTGATTTGGGTCAATGTGGACGACGAACCTAAAACTAAATACGTGGATCAGCTCACCGCCCAGGTGCGGGAATACATGCAGGCGAAACCCGGTGACCTACCGGCCGGCGTTATCGGCGTCGGCGGCGGCAGCAGCATGGACCTGTCCAAGGCGGTGGCATTGATGCTGACCAACCCGGGCTCGGCCGCCGACTATCAGGGCTGGGATCTGATCAAGCATCCGGCCGTCTATCACGCCGCCGTGCCCACCCTTTCGGGTACCGGTGCCGAAGTCTCCCGCACCACGGTGCTCACCGGCCCCGAGAAAAAACTGGGCATCAATTCGGATCACACGGTGTTCGACCAGATCGTCCTCGACCCGGAATTGATTGCCGGCGCACCGAATCCCCAACGATTCTACACCGGCATGGATTGCTACATCCACTGCGTGGAATCCCTGGAGGGAACTTATCTCAACAGCTTCTCCCAGCCTATGGCGAGAAATCCATGGCCCTTTGCCAGGAAGTTTTTCTGAAGGATATAAAGGACGCCGACGACAAGCTGATGATGGCTTCCTACTGCGGCGGCATGAGCATCGCCTATTCCCAGGTGGGCATCTGTCACGCCCTCTCCTACGGACTGGCCTTCGTCCTGGGATTGCACCATGGCATCGGCAACAGCGTCGTCTTCGACTATCTGGAAGACTATTACCCCCAGGGCGTGCGCGAATTCCGTCAGATGACGGAGCGCCACCAGATCGATCTGCCGCGCAACCTGACGGCCAATCTCTCCGATGCCCAAATGGAGAAGATGATCGACGTGGCCCTGGTGATGGAACCGCTTTGGGAAAACGCCCTGGGCAAAAGCTGGAAAACCATCATGACCCGCGAGAAAATCCGGGAACTCTACTGCAAGATGTAACGCGCTGCCGCTGAGGACAGAGCCAGGCTTTCCCGGGAAACGGCGGATGGAAGCGGTCACGTCTCCAAACGCGGCGCAATAGCCGCCATAAAAGAGCGAGGGTAACCATGACAAACACGCTGCCAAGCACCCGTCAGGCAAAGCGCCTGATCGGATCTTTCGGAAAACGCGTCCAGGGTCTGCCGGCGATTCACTGGGGACGCCATCCAGCCAGCGTTACCGGACCGGCCCTGATTCTTTTTCCCTGCCAACCCAACCTGCTGGGATGCGGTCTGGCCGGCCTCATTGCGGTCAAGGGCAGGCCCACGCCACCGTCGGTCGATCTATCCGCTCTGGAAAAGCTGGCCGAAGCGGCGGACCAGGCCGATCTGGCCACCTGCAGCGCGTCGCAGGCGACCATCGCGGAATGTTACCTCGGGGGCGAGGCGAATCTCACCGCCCTTTTATCCGCTATCCGGCAGCTCAAGCAGGAAGTCCCTTTTCTGGCTCTGTTCAAGGATCCGGCGGCCCGGCAGCGCCTGGTCGCCCTTTCCGATCGGCTGTCGTCGATTCTGAAGCGCGAACAGGATCTGCTCGCCCGGCAGGCCGGAAACCTGGAAAGCGCCACGGTGGAGCTCGTCTCCACCCAGATCGAAACGATCAAAGACATGATCTGGTGCCTGAATGAGGAGCTGACCGCCAACATCGGCCGCATCAGCGACCTGATGGCCGGCGATGGCGACCCTGGGCCGGACAGCCGCATCACCCTCTTCCGGCAGATCAACGCCGTGCTCAACAGCATCGACCGCTTGGAGGTCCGCGGCCGCGATTCGGCTGGCATCTCGATCCTCTTCATCCTACCGGCCGATGCCTACGAACAACTCACGCAAAGCCTCGATGGCCAGGCGCTTGGGGAGGCCTTCGCCCAGCGCATGGCACGCGACGTCTTGGGCAACGCCAGCATCAGCTGCAACCAAACCACGGATGCCGACGGCAAGCCGATGGTCGCCCTGACCGTGGTCTATAAGGTGGCCGCCGAGATCGGCAGCCTGGGAGACAACATCCGCTTCCTGCGCCAACAGATTTGCGAAGACACCATTTTCCAGGCCATCAGCCGCGTGGCAAACACCTTCCACACGGTCTCTTCGCATACCCGCTGGGCCTCCATCGGCGCCATCACCGAGCCCAACTGCCACCCGGTGGACAACACCCTGGCCGGCGGTCTGATGAAGGATCATCCGATCATTCATGCCTGTCTCAACGGCGATATCGACAACTACCTGGAACTGAAATCCGCCATCGAAGCCGACGGCGACCGGATTCCGGAAACCATCACCACCGACACCAAGATCATCCCCCTGCAGATCGAGCACTACCTGAAAACCGGTGTCGATATAACCGAGGCCTTCCGTCTGGCGGTGAGCGACTTCCAGGGATCGCATGCCATTGCCATGCACACCGATCTGGCCCCGGGACGGTTTTTTCTGGCCCAGAAGGGCAGCGGTCAAGCGGTCTTCGTCGGGCTGGCCGAGGATCACTACATGCCGGCTTCGGAAGTCTACGGTTTCATCGAGGAGACCCCCCGTTTCCTGAAAATGGACGGTGAGAAGATCGTGGACGGCAAAAACGGCAAGACCCAGGGTCAGATCTTCGTGCTGGATCAGCGCTCCGGCGGGGGGCTGGCCGGCATCACGGCGATGTACTACGATGGAACGCCGATCGCCCTCACCGAAAAGGACGTCAAATCCACTGAAATCACCACCCGGGATATCGACCGCCAGGATTTCCCCCACTACTTTTTGAAGGAGATCTCCGAAGCCCCGCTGTCGGTGGAGCGCACCCTGCTCAACCGCTGGAAGATCACCGAAGCCGCTGACGGTGCCCATTACGTCGTCCAGTTAAGCAAGGAAACCTTTCCTCCCGACCTGGAAACAGCCTTTGCCGAGAACCGCATCCGGCGCATCTTCTTCGTCGGTCAGGGAACGGCCGGGATTGCCGCCCAGGCCTGCGCCGATATCTTCAAATCCTATCTCGCCGATCCGTCCATCCAGTTGCGGGCCCTCAAGGCCTCCGAGCTGAGCGGCTTCGAACTCAGCGACGCGGACGCGGACACCAGCATGCACGACACGTTGGTGGTGGCCATCAGCCAGTCCGGCACCACCACCGACACCAACCGCACCGTGGACATGGTGCGTGCCCGCGGCGCCCGGACCCTGGCGATTGTCAACCGGCGCGATTCGGACATCACCTTCAAGGTGGACGGCGTGCTCTACACCTCCAGCGGCCGGGATATCGAAATGAGCGTGGCCTCCACCAAGGCCTTTTATTCCCAGATCGTGGCCGGTGCGCTGTTGGCGCTCAAGGTCGCCGGCATCCGGGGCCGCCGCTCGAGCGAATTTCTCTCGGATCAGATCGCCGAACTCTTGCGCATTCCCGACCATATGCGCACGGTCCTGGCCATGGGCGAGGCGATCCAAACCTCGGCCCGCCGCCTGGCCGGCACCAAGACCTACTGGGCTGCGGTGGGCAGCGGACCCAACAAATCCTCGGCCGACGAGATCCGTATCAAACTCAGCGAACTCTGCTACAAGACGATCAGTTCGGATTACGTGGAGGACAAGAAGCACATCGACCTCTCCTCCGAACCCCTGATCATCGTCTGCGCCGCCGGCACCCGGGGCACCGTAATCGGCGACATCATCAAGGACACGGCCATTTTCAGGGCCCACAAGGCGGCGCCGGTCATCATCGCCGACGAAGGCGAGGAGCGTTTCGCCCCCTACGCCGAGGATGTCTTCCACGTCCCCCAGGTCAGTCCCCAGTTTGCGCCGATTCTCAACACCCTGGTGGGCCACATCTGGGGATATCACGCCGCCCTGGCCATCCACGAGGGATCGCGCTTTCTGCACACCGTCAGGGCCTCCGTTCAGGAAACCCTCGACCAGTTGGCCAGCCAGGGGCTGGATGTTTACGAAGTGGTCCTGGAGAAAACCTTTCGGGAGAAAATCGCCGGTTTCTACCATGTGTTCCGTGAGAAACGACGTGCCAAGACCTTTCCCACGGCCATCACGCATGCATCGGATCTGACCCTGCTCTTCAAGTATCTCTCCGGGCGGTTGCCGTTTTCCGATTTCGAACCGGATTTCGGCATGCGGGGAACGGCCAAAAACGTCATCGACACCCTGTTCCGCGTGATGGGCGAGGCCATCAACCTCATGTCACGGCCGGTGGACGCCATCAAGCACCAGGCCAAAACCGTTACCGTGGGTACCAGCCGAATCAGCGAGCGCGTGGAGGGCATTCTCTTCGACGCCCTGACCCAAGAAGGGCTGGAGGTGGCCCAGGTGCTCAACCGCAACGTGATCGTCATGAAAAACATCCAGGGGGTCATCGAGCGCATCAACGGCAGCATTCTCTACCGCATTGACGGTCTGGGACTCTTGGGCGATCCCACCGATCACACCGCCATCACCATCCTGAAGAAGTCCGGTTTGCTGGCCGAACTGCCCTCCCGTGTGGAACAGGATTCCGTCCTCAAGGGCACCAAGCGATCATCGTCCGCCAGGGCAACGTCTATATCGGCAAGGGCCGCAAGGACGGGCGCAGCATCGTGGTGATCCCGGCGACCTCCGAGGATCCGGCCGACGGCAGCCGCATCCGCTACCTGCTCCTGCTCAATGTGGGTTTCAAGCCCGAAATCCCGCTGCCGACCAAGATCAAGGCCCTGGGCGGCAAGTACGAGCACATCAAGAACATCGTCCAGGAAAACAGCGTGGCCTGGTCGGACGACTACCTGCAAATGGTGCCGGTGGACGATTTGTTCGGTCATTCGGCAGAGAAATTGGCCGAGGGGATGGTGACCAAATTCAAATAGACATCGACGCCCCTGTACAAAGGATCCGCAGCGGCCATCAAAAACCGAAGCGGCCGGGCGTCATGGCCCGGCCGCTTCGCATTTCAGGCGTTCGTGGATGGATCTCAGGCCTGCATTTTCTCGATCCAATCGCAGAGCAGCCGCACGCCGAAACCGGTGCCCCCGGCCCCGCAGTAATCCGCGGCTTTCTTGATCCAGGCCGGACCGGCGATGTCGATATGCGCCCAGCGGGTCTCGCCGACGAACGCGGAAAGAAACAGGGCCGCGGTAATGGCCCCACCATAACGACTGCTGCTCATGTTGTTCAGGTCGGCAAACTCGTTCTTGAGCAGGTCCTTGTAATCCTCGGGCAGGGGCAGGTGCCAGCAGCGCTCGAAGGTTGCTTCCCCCGAAGCGACGATGGCCCGGGCCAGATCCGCATCCGTTGAGAAGACGCCGGCGATTTTCTCCCCCAGGGCGATCATGCAGGCGCCGGTCAAGGTGGCCAGGTCGATGACCGTGTCCGGCTTGAACTGATCGATGGCCCAGGCCATGGCATCGATCAGAATCAGCCGCCCTTCGGCATCGGTATTGCCGATCTCGACGGTCTTGCCGGCGTAGGTCCGCACGATATCACCCGGCCGGATGGCGGTTCCCGAGGGCATGTTCTCCACCAGCGGCATGACTCCCACCACCCGCAAATCCGGTTTGAGGCGTGCTAGGGCCAGCAGGTCCCGGCCACGGCGGCGGCACCGGCCATGTCCATCTTCATGGTTTCGATACCGCCGGCGGATTTCAGGTTGAGGCCGCCCGAATCGAACGTGACACCCTTGCCCACGAGCACCAGGGTCTTCTTGGCCCCCTTGGGATGGTAATCCACGGTCACCAATCGGGGCTTGGCGCTGCTGCCCTGCCCCACGGCCAGCATGGCACCGAAACGCTGTTTTTTCAGCCAGCGCTCGTCCATGATCTTGACCGTCAGTCCCGCCGGCGCGCTGACGGCCTGGATCCTTTCGGCAAAGGCTTCGGGCCGTTTTTCATTGGAAGGGGTCGTCACCCATTCACGGGCCAGGATGCTGCCCTGGCAGATGGCGGCCGTGCGCTCGATCAGATCGGCACAGACTTTTTTCTGGGCGGCACTTCCGGTCAAAACCACGCGTTTGAGTGGCTTTTTCTCCTTCTCCTGCTTATACCGGTCGAAAAGGTGGTTGGCCAGAATAGCGCCTTCGGCCAGGCTGCGGAAGATCGTCTCGCTATCGACGGGGAGGTCGGCGGCATCCGGGGTAGCCAGGGTCAAACGGGACAGGCCACAGTGATCCCGTGTTGGACCGCCTTGCCGGCCACGGAGCGAAGGGTTTCACCGGTCAGGTTGGCCGTATTGCCCAGTCCGAAAAAAACCACCCGGGCAATACGGGTGTCGGCCGGGGCGAACAGCGTCAGGCGTTCGCCCTTCTTGCCGTTGAACTCCTCCAGCGCCTTTGCCGCATCGACCAGCGATGTTACCGTCGGATCATCATGGATGTCCTGATCTTCACAAACCGGCACCACCAGTGTGTCCACTGCAGATCGCTTCAAATTGACGGATTTGATTTCAAGCATGCAGAACCTCTTTCCCATGTTACCGTTCCCGGTGATCCCGGTACGGGAATTGACCGATGCCGGTGATGCGGCAGTCACCTTAGCGCTGGATGGTAACCTTCTCCATGATCACCGGGGTCTTGGGTTTGTCCCTGGGATCGGTGCGCACGCTGCCGATCTGCATGACCACATCCAACCCCTTGGTGACCTTGCCGAAAACCGTGTGACGGTTGTCCAGATGGGGGGTGGCCCCCAAAGTCACGAAAAACTGGCTGCCGTTGGTCCCCGGACCGGCGTTGGCCATGGAGAGAACGCCCGGGCCGTCGTGCTTGAGATCGGGGTGGAACTCATCCTTGAACTGGTAGCCCGGCCCGCCGGTGCCATTGCCAAAGGGACATCCACCCTGGATCATGAATCCCTCGATGACCCGATGGAACCCCAACCCGTCGTAAAAGTTGCCTCCCCGCGGGGTTTGCTGCCGTCCTTCGGCCAGGTTGATGAAGTTCCAGACGGTTTCCGGGCACTCCTTGGCGTAGAGCTCGACCTCGAAGGTTCCCATGTTGGTCTGGAAAACAGCCGTGGCCCGATCGATCTTCTCCTTGTAACTCTCCTTCTCGTTCGCCATTGATTTCTCCTTGGGATTAGAATGAAAAAAATCACGCCGCTGGCCGGCGTGGAGGGCGATGCATGAATTCAGTCAATATAGGAACATCGGCAGGCGGTGTCAATGACGCCTTAGCCTGCCGAGGACGCTGATCAGAACCGACCGTCCGACCCGGTACCGGTGGCCAGACGCTTAAGTTCCCGGTCGTAGTGGTTGATGACCGCCGGCCAGGCGTGGCGGGCCATCATGGCCGCCAGAACCGGGCGGTGGCGGGCAGCATGGACGGGGTCCTGTAGCATGGCGGACAGTTTCTCGACCAGGTCATCGGGATCCCGGTAGAGGAATTGGCCGTGGAACTCACGGGGCAGGAGTTCCGGATAGACCAGCCGGCGCGGCAGCAGCGGCAGACAGCCATGGCGCATGGCTTCCACCATGGCGATGCCGAAGTTCTCCTGGATGGCACAACTCACGGCCACGAAACCGCGTTTGAGCCAATCGATATAGGCGGACCGGCGGTCGACGTAACCGAACTGCACGATGCGGTCAGCCAGGCGGGCGCGCGCCTCGGCAAAGACCGGTGGGGCAGTGGCATAGTTCTCCCCCAGAATAGCCAGGCGGAAGTCGATTCCCCGCCGGGCCACGCGCCATAGGGCATCGAAGAAGCACTGGGGATTCTTGTCGAATTCCCAACGATGGTTCCAGATAACCAGCGGGGGCCCGGGCGGCAGCGGCGGTGGATCCGAGGGCGCATCACTGAAATGGCATCCGGGATACAGCACCCCCGCCTTGGCGCGGATGGCCGCCCCCACCCAGTGGGGCTTGTAGTCGGGCATGCGGCCGATAAAACCGGGCAAGGTATTGAAGAACTGGTCCCGGTGAAATTGCGAGTTGAACAGAAGGCGATCGGCGCAAAGGGCCGTGGTGATGTCGGTGAAGCCGAACTGCAAATCCATTTGCTCACCAGGGGCCAACGGGTAGGTCAGCTGATTTTCGTGGAAGTAAACCAGCGCCGGCGGTCGCCGGCCGGTGTACAAGGCGGTAAAATCGGCCAGGCTCATCATGCCGCTGGTGATGATGCCGTCGAAGCCGGACAGATTGTCGAGGGTCTGCCGGAAATGAAGGGCCGCCCCGCGCATGCGCCACTTCCAGAAGCGGGCCGGCAGAGAGACCACGTGAATGTCGTGGTGCGAATGGGCGGCCAACCCCTGGGCGAAATCCCGATGGGAGCCGCCGTGAAACGCTTCAAGGAAAAGGAAGCGCATGCCCCGACCGGTGCCTAACCGAGGCGCGCCGCGTTAGCCAAACGACGGAGGTCGTCAAAGGCAACCTCCTCCACCCGGGCACTGCCCAGGGCATCCAGGAAAACGAAATGGATCCCTTGGCCCTCGCGTTTCTTGTCCTTCTTCATGGCCGTCAACATGGCGGTCATGTCAACCGGCGGACGCACCGGCAGGCCATAGCTGTCGATGAGCCGCTCCAACCGGCGGGCCGCATCGGCCGGCAAAAAGCCCATCTGCACCGAAAGCTGAACCGCCAGGACCATACCGATGCCCACGGCCTCGCCGTGAGGCATGCCGGTAAGCTTTTCCAGGGCATGGCCGAAGGTGTGGCCAAAGTTCAGTTTACGCCGCTCACCATGCTCCCGTTCATCCCGGGAGACAACGCCCGCCTTGATTTCCACCGATTGATAGACCAGATGGGCGATGATCGCCGGATCCAGATCCAAAGCGGCATCCCGGTGGGACTCAAGGAAGTCCACCATCTCCAGGCTGGCAATCGCTCCGTGCTTGATGATTTCGGCAAAACCGCACAGAACCTCGCGCACCGGCAAGGTCTTCAGCAGGGCCATGTCGCAAATCACGAACTCGGGCTGGTTGAAGGTCCCCACCATGTTCTTGTAACCGCCGAAATTGACCCCGTTCTTGCCGCCCACGCTGGCATCCACCTGGCTGAGCAGGGTCGTGGAGACAAAGCCGAAGCGCAGTCCGCGCATGTAGGTCGAGGCGACGAAGCCGGCGATATCGCAAACGATGCCGCCACCCACGCCCAGGATGAAGGTGCCGCGATCCGCCTCCAGGTCTACCAGCTGGCGATAGATGTCGGCAACCGTTTCAAGGGTCTTGATCCGCTCCCCCAAGCCGATGATGATCACCGGGCAGTCGGGCAGCCTTTCGCGGTAGTGCCGCTGCACCGTGCTGTCGGTAATGATCACCGTCCGCCGTTGATCGATATGGGCGCTCAGGTTGTCGATGGACGCGCCGACCAGAATCGATGAAGTCCCGGATCCGCCGTTGACCAATAATTTTTTCATTATCCTTATTCACCCTGGATCGGTTGAGGTAAAGGCAAAAGCCCCCAGCGGCCGTAGCCCGCACGTTGAAATGGGCCGTTCATGCGGCTCTTGGGGTCTTTGCTTACCACAGTCATGCCGGGATGAAAACGCCAAAACCGGCGACCGGCAGGGCAATCGCATATCAGTGTTTCTATCGATCTTTACTCTTGAACTCCGGAGGCGCTGAATGTCAAATGACCAATTAAAAATGTCAAATGGTGGCATTCTGTCTATTTTAAAACGATTTTATCCTTCATTTGACATTTGGAAGTTGGCATTTGGCATTTTTCTTCCACCAGACAGCCATCCCCATTGTTGAGTTGCCATACGGTTAATTCTACATGCGATTGCCCTGCGGCGACCGGCCCCTTGCGCACCCATGGCTTGCCGCCGGCAATCGATTGAAGTATGCTACAGGAGAATCAGCCCACCCAATATCCAAAGGAAAATGAAAAATGCTGAAAAAAATCATTTCCGGCGGCCAGACCGGCGTTGACCGGGCGGCCTTGGATGTGGCCATGCACCTGGGAATCGCCCACGGCGGATGGGTCCCCAAGGGGCGCCTGGCCGAGGACGGCCCCCTGCCGGCGTATTATCAGCTCCAGGAGATGCCCACGGCGGAATATGCTGAGCGTACCGAGAAAAACGTGCAGGACGCGGACGGCACCTTGATCATCTCCCGTGGCACCCCCACGGGGGGCACCGAGTATACCCGTAAAATGGTCCTCAAGCATGGCAAGCAACTGCTGCATATCGATCTGGCCATGGGGCAATCGCCATCAGCGGCAGGATCGCTGATCGCCGCCTGGATTGAAATGAACCGCATTGAAACCCTCAACGTGGCCGGGCCTCGGGCCAGCGGCGATCCGAAGATCTACAACCAGGCGTTCACGCTTCTCACCGAGGCGTTGCGCTGAAAGGCCGCCGCCCGGTCCGTCGTCGGCCCCCCCGTCGGTATCCCCGGGCAGCCTCGATCAAGGCTTTCGATACACACTGGGAGCGATATAGGTGAAGGGATGTTTCAGGCCGCTGAGGCTTTCCGCGCCGCCGATCATGAAGTACCCCCCGGAGTTCAATACGCGTCCCAATCGGGCGACCACCCGCTCCTTGGTGGGGGTGTCGAAGTAGATCATGACATTACGGCAGAAGATCACGTCGAAGCCCTGGTCCGGAAGTGGGTCCTTGAGTAGGTTGAATTTCCGGAAGATGATCCTTTGCCGCAATTCCGCTTTGACGCGAATGGTTCCGGTCCAGCGGTTGATGCCCTTTTGAAAATACCGTTTCAGCAGGGCTTCGGGAATGTTTTGGACGGATTGTCCCGGGTAGATTCCCATGCGCGCTTTTTCCAGACAGTTGCCGGAAATATCCGTGGCCAGGATGGCGGGTGCGCCGCCCAGGCTCAGGCAGTGGGCGGCCAGGGAGTAGGGTTCCTCGCCACTGGAACAGGCGGCACACCAGATGGCGGTACAATCGGCCGAGATGTATTTGAACGATGCGGATTCACGGAAGAAATAGGTATGGTTGGTGGAGACCGCATCGATGAAGCAGGCACATTCGTGGGGATCCGCAAGAATCATGTCGTAGTACCTTCCCGGCGATACGTCCAGAAGACGCAGCCGCTTGGCGATGCGCGCATTGAGCAGGGATCGTTTCTCTTCATTCAGTTTGATGCCGCATTCCTGGTAGACCAGGGCGCAGTATTTTTCGAACTGACGATTACTCAGTTGCTCGGGCAGATTCGTCATGGATTTATTCTTCGGCGGGTTAGGGACATGCGCAAGATTTAGCCGGCGGCCAGCTTCAACGCCGTCTGGCAAACGTCTTCAAGGGGCACGATCTCATCGACCCCCCCTTTCTTGATCGCCTCCTTGGGCATGCCGAAAACCACGCAACTCTTCTCATTTTGGGCGATCGTACGCGCACCGGCCTGCTTCATCTCCAGCATGCCGGCGGCGCCGTCGGCGCCCATGCCGGTCAGAATCACGCCCACCGCATTGGCTCCGGCCGTCCGGGCCACCGAGCGGAAAAGCACGTCCACCGCCGGACGCTGATGATGAACCATGGGACCGGTTTTGACCTCGACATAGTAACGCGCACCGCTGCGCCGCAGGAGCATGTGATAATTTCCCGGGGCCAGCAGGGCCTGACCGTTGACCACCGAATCGCCGTCGCAGGCCTCACGCACACGGATCTGGCTGAGGCCGTCCAGGCGCTCGGCAAAGGAAGTGGTGAACCGCGCCGGCATGTGCTGCACGATGACGATGCCGGGCGCATTGGGCGGCATGCGTTGCAGGACCGTGCGGATGGCCTCGGTACCGCCGGTGGAGGCGCCAATGGCGATAATTTGATTGGTGGTTTGGGTCAGGTGCGTTGCCGGGAGGCTGGAACCCGGCGTCGGGACGATGCCTTGGCGACCGGGGCCTTGAGATTGACGTGGGCCACGGCCCTGATTTTATCGGCCAGTTGAACCCCCATGTCCCCCACGGAATAGGCTGCCGTGGGTTTGGAGATCACCTCCAGCGCGCCGGCCGACAAGGCATCCAGGGCCATTTGGCTGCCCTTCTGGGTCAGCGAACTGACGATGATCACCGGCAGGGGATAGTGTTTCATCAGTTTTTTGAGGAAGGTAATGCCGTCCATGCGCGGCATTTCGATATCCAGGGTGACCACATCGGGCTTGAGGCTGACGATCTTGTCCCGGGCCACGTAAGGGTCGGGCGCGGTTCCGATCACCTCGATGCCCCTTGCCCGGGATAGCTCACTGGCAAAGACCTTGCGCACCACGGCTGAGTCGTCGACGATCAGGACGCGGATATTTCTCTCCATAGGGCCGTCTCTTTCTTTTTCGCCGGCGGCGCGGGGTCAATCGTTGAGGAGAACGGCCAGGGTCAAATGACTGGACAGGGTCTGAACCGTCAGGCAGAGGGTCTCCCCGATATCACCGCCTTCCCAGGCAATGGTTTCCGGCGCCGTGGATTCCGGGACCCCTAAGTCAAAGACCACGTTCGCGTCGTAAAGACTCAACGTATTGCCCGCCAGCATGTTGATCATCTCCTTGACGGTACCGGTCATATCCTTCAGGCTGACCCGCTGCCCATCGATTCCCAGAAAATCGGCGCAGATATCGCGGGCCATGGATTCGGGCAACGACAGGGCGAAAGATCCGTGGGCCGGGCCGCTGAAGGTCAGTGTGGCGGCAATCCCGCCGGTCAGGGCCGCGGGCGTGTCGCTGCCATCGGTCACGACATCCAAGGGCATGAAGAACATGGTCTCCAGTACATCAGAAATCGAGGTCATCATCGCCGTCTTCAGGGCGTCCTTGTCCATCTTCGGGTTCTCCCAATAGCGTGTTGAGCGTCTGCCGGATGGCTGCCGGCGTGAAAGGTTTCTTGATGTAGGCGGCCGCGCCTTGTTCGATGAAGGTCTCCACCCGTTCGTGGCTGCCCTCGGTGGTCACCATGACCACGGGAATGCTCTGCATGCAGTCATCCGCCTTCATTTTCCGCAAGAGGGTCAATCCATCCATGTCCGGCATGTTGTAATCGGTCAGGACGAGATCGAGCCAGTTCCCGTTCAGGACCGCCAGGGCTTCGGAGCCGTTGGCGGCCTCGTAAAACGTTCCCGTATCGAAACCCGACGCCCGGACAACCTTTTTGATCACTGCCCGCATGGGTGCGGAATCATCGACAATCAGTATGTTGTATGCCACTTCCGTTTCTCCGCGAATAAGGTGGAAAAATCTTCATCGGATCGCCGGGCCACCATCCGGCAAGGTGTCCATCCGCGCCATCTGTTCCAGGAAGTCCATCATGGGCAATGGGATGTCGCTCATATGGCAATCTCCGCTTCACCCGACACCTTGATTCGAACCTGGCCGGTTTCGAGAAAGAGACGGATGGTCCGATTGGTGTTGCCGCCGGTATCCTGATAATCAATGACCACGTTGTTGCGGTGAAAGATCTTGCGTACCGCCATTTCATTGCGCTTGCCGATATTGAAAAAGCCCTTCTGATCCAGCACCTGGGATCCGCCCACGACAATCACGCGCATGCGTCGCTTCTCCCCCCCCAGGGCGTACACGGCCTTGAACAGGCGCGGGATACCGGTGTCGGCAAACATGAACGGTCTGCTGAGCGCCTTTGCCTGATCCAAGGCGGATTCCGGCAGCATGAAGTGCAGCAACCCGCCGGCCCGCGCCACCGGGTCGTAAACGGCGATACCGATGCACGACCCCAATGAATAGGTCACTAGAATTCCCGCAGGATCATTACTGGCCTTCATATCCGACACGCCGACAACAATATTCATGGACGCTATGCCTTCCCTGAGCCGCAAGTCATGATTCCATGGCCAGTTCCCAGATGCCGGCCATGTCCAGGATCAACCCCACCCGCCCATCCCCCAGGATCGCGCCGCCGGCAATACCGCGAACATGCTTGAGCGCCACGCCCATGCTCTTGATCACGACTTCCTCCTTGCCCAGCAGCTCATCCAGCAAAAGGCCCATGCGCTGGCCGTCGTATTCCACCGTCACCACCAGGCCTTCCCAGGGATGCCGAAAGTCGGAGCGGGTATCGAAAAGGGTCTCCAAACGGACCAGGGGAATCAGTTTGCCGCGGGAAAGGATCATTTCGCCCTTGTTCTCGACCGTGTAGTATTGTTCGGCCGTGGGACGGAAGGACTCGATGATGGACAGCGCCGGAATGACGTAGCGTTCCTGGCCGACGCGCACCAACATGCCTTCGATGATCGCCAGGGTCAGCGGCAGACTGATGTAGAAGGTGGATCCCTGGCCGGCCGTGGTCTGAATATCCACGCGGCCACGCAGCCGCTCGATGGCCTTTTTGACCACGTCCATGCCCACCCCGCGGCCGGAAATTTCCGTCACCGCTCGGGCCGTGGAAAAGCCCGGTTGGAAAATCAGGTTATAGATTTCCGAATCACTCAAACGGCTGTCGTCGTCGATCAGTCCGTTGGCGCGGGCCTTTTGCAAAATGCGATCGCGATTGAGCCCCCGCCCGTCATCGTCGATCTCGACGACGATATTCCCCCCCTTGTGATAGGCCTTGAGGGAGATGGTGCCCATGGGCGACTTGTTGACGGCTTCCCGATCTTCCGGTGTTTCCAACCCGTGATCCACGGAATTTCTGATCATATGCACCATGGGCTCGTAGAGTTCGTCCACCATGTTGCGGTCGATTTCGGTATCTTCACCGGTCATGCGCAGTTGCACCTTCTTGCCCGAGCTTTTGGCCAGGTCCCGCACCAGCCGCAGCATTTTCTGAAAGGTGCTCTTGATCGGCACCATGCGCAGGGACATGGTCATGGTTTGCAGACTGGAGGTGATCTGATTGAGCTGTCCCAGGGTATGCAGCAGGTGTTGATCGCCCGAATTGACAATATACGGATGCTGCCGAAGCATGGACTGGGCGATCACCAGTTCGCCGGTCAGGTCCACCAGGCTGTCCAGCTTGAGGGTATCCACCTTGACCTGCAAATCCATGCGCTGGCCGGAAACTTTTTTTGCTCCCGCAGCGGCGGCCACCTGTTTCGGGCTTGTGGCCCCCGCTTCGACCAGGATGCGGCCGAGTTTTTTCCCTGGTGCGGCCTTCTGTTGGGTCAGGGCGTCATCCAGATGCTGGCGCGAAATCGCGCCCTGGTCCACCAGGATTTCACCGATAGGGCTATCCGCCATGTCCCCGGCCGCCTGAATGGCTTCGATGCGCGCCACCACCGGTGCGATATTCAGGCCGATGTCGAGTGGCCCACCGCCTTCCATGCCGGTTTGAACACCCTGGATCAGCCGTTTGAGCAGGTCCACGGAGTCGAGAATCACATCGATCACGTCACCATCGACGATAAACTCGCCGCTGCGGATCTTGTCCAGCAGGTTCTCCGAACGGTGGGCCAGGCGGTTGATGCGCATGAATCCCAGAAAACTGGACACGCCTTTGATGGTGTGAAAGGCTCGGAAAATCGCGTTGATGCCCTCCTTCTCCGAGTCGTCCTGCTCAAGGTCGATCAGGCTGACCTCGACCGTTTCCAGGCTCTCCAGGGATTCGACGATAAACCCGGAAACGATCTCGCGGTCTTCCTCATCCATATCGGCCTCCGGGCAGCTGAAATGCTCGGCCGCCGCCGGTGGAGGTACCGATACGGTGGTTGAGGCCGTCTGCGGGGCGCCGGCCGGCCGCTGATCGGAAGACGGTTCACCGATGGTGGCGTCAGGCAAGAAAGCGCCCAGGTGGGCCAGCAGGGGGGCCAGTTCCACGTGATGATCGACCTGGTCGGCAATGGCCCGGAAGATGGCCTGAAGCTGGCCGATGCCGGTCTCGAAGGGTTCGAGGTCACTGATTTCACGCAGGACGATCTTCTCCAGGTACCCCGACAGCCCCCACCAAAAGCCCGAAATCCGGCAATGGCAGGGTGGCCGCGAACGTCTTCAGATCGCCGAGGTCGTTGAGCATCTGGCCCATGACGGGAATATCCTCCCCATCCAGGGTTACCAAAGCCAGAGAAATGGCTTCAATCCGCGCCTCGATCGTTTCCAATGGTTCAACCATGACGGATTTATCCTTTTTTCCAGCGCGCGCGCTTTTCAAATGCGTCCTTGGCCACCCGCCTGAGCAATTTCAGGTCGACGGGTTTTTTAAAATAGTCGTCGAATCCGACTTCGCGGCATTCGGATAACTCAAACAGACTGGCATAGCCGGTCAAGGCAAACACCATATCCATGGGACGCGCCTGTTTGACCTGCCGACAAAGCTCGAGGCCACTCATTCCGGTCATGTTGAGATCGAAAAACATCACATGGATATCCTCGTTTTGAAGAATTTCCAGGGCTTTTTCTCCGGATCGGGCCGTTTTGACCGCATAGCCGACTTTGGTGAATGCCTTTTCCAATAATTTGAGGATATTCTCCTCATCATCGACAAATAGGATGGTATTGTTCATCATGCAAATGTCCGCATGGGGTAATTGTGGAAGAATGGCCCACTCCCAACGCGCGGAGGAAGGCCATTCTTTCTTCTAAAAATCCTCGAAGTCCTTATCCAGCGGGATCACCTGTTCCGGATCCACGGCATGCATGGCCCCAAATGAGGCTTTGGGGCGGTCCTTGCCGTTGCCTTTCTTGGCACCATTGCCGTTGCCCGATGCGTGCAGGTAAAGATGGGGCGTCTCGACTTGCAGCCGTTTGCGCGGCACACGGCCCACCGGTTTGGGCGTTCTGGCGGCCCCACCGTTGTGATGTTTGGACGAGCCCACCAACGCCACCAGGTCGGCCACGAAGCCTTTCATCTGCTCGGCCTGGGCATTCATCTCCTCGGAAGCCGAGGCCGACTCCTCGGCATTGGCCGCATTCTGCTGGGTCACCTTGTCCACTTCACTGACCGCCGTATTCACCTGACCGATCCCCTGGGCCTGTTCGCTCGAGGCAGCGGCGATCTCCGATACCAGTTCGCCCACCTTGGCCGCTGACCGGGCCACCTCGGTAAAATTCTCATTGGTCTTCGATACCAGCTCGCCGCCTTCCTTGACCTGCTTCACCGTGCCCTCGATCAGGTTGGCCGTGTTCTTGGCCGCATCGGCCGCGCGCATGGCCAGGTTGCGCACCTCGTCGGCCACCACAGCGAATCCTGCACCGGCCTCGCCTGCCCGCGCCGCCTCCACCGCCGCGTTCAATGCCAAGAGATTGGTCTGG
>NZ_BBCC01000134.1 GCF_001311845.1 Desulfosarcina cetonica JCM 12296
GATCAATCAATGTTTTTATGAAATCGAAACCGTGGCTTGCCAAGCCCAATTATCACATGTCAGTTTCAAAAGGATCACCAAGGCCTGGAAGGTCGTTGTGGACATGATCGCCACCATGGCGTTTTTCTTTCTCACGATTCAAGCAAAAATCGAAGCCCTTGGCTTGATCCCCTCAGTGGAGACGGCCGTATTGGAGATGCTAATTCCGGCGCTTTATATTCGCCGAGCCGCCGGCAAAGCCAAGAGCGCCGATGTTCGCCATCGTTTGCGAACCCGATCTGATGAACTGCTCAATCGGCTAAATGGTGGCAATACCCCGTTTGCAGGGCTTAGTGAAGATGAACGAGTGGTTATTGAACGCGTTGCGCAAGAATGCGCGGGACTGTTTCAACGTTCCAGTTCGTGTGTAGAGGGCCGCAACGGCCAGTTGTCTCTTCGGCATCACGGGTTGCATCGTCTGAGTGACAGGAAGCTGTCCGCGCTTACCGCGGTTCATAATTTTTTCATCAAACGCCGGGATGGCACAACTGCAGCGCAACGCTTCTTTGGCACAAAGCCAAGAGAATTGTTTTCGTTTCTTTTGGAAACGGTGGATCTTCCGGGAAGGCCAGCAAAGAAGCGACATGCGCCGAAAGAAAAAATGCCTCTCATTGTTTGCGCTTAGGCAAGTGGCCGAAACGATGATCAAGGCCATAATTCGGAATATTTACTAAAACGTGTTTTATTGTTGGTGAATTATGTCATTTAATTGCAGATATTTATGGATCGCTTGGGAAAGGCAAAGAAGGACTATCGTTCTCGCAAATGAATTAAATTCAGATCTATATCTATATGATAAAGTACACAAGAACTGGCTCTGTAGATACCTTTTTGCAGTGTTGTTTACAATTAAAAATATAATTAGAAAAAGACCTAAATTAATTATTTGCCAAAATCCATCAATTATATTGGCCTTTTTTTTATGTACCTTGAAGATGGTGTCATCGTTTAAACTAGTAATTGATAGGCATTCAAACTTTATGTTTAACCAGCCTATGTCTCTTAAAAAGAAAATTTTTTATTTATTAAGTGATTTTACAATTAGAAAGGCTGATCTAACAATAGTAACAAATTTATCTATTCTAGAAAAATATATTGTTCCATCAGGTGGTATAGGAATTATACTTCCAGATAAAATCCCTCATTTAAATGGAAAAAAATGTAGATGCATTGATAAAAATAAAAATAATGTTCTATTCATAACTTCTTTTGGTAGGGATGAACCGATTGAAGAATTTTTAAAGGCCATAAAAGATATCGACAAAAATTTCTTTTTTTATATTTCTGGTAACTATAAAAAATACAGTAAATATATCACAAGAGAAGGGTTAAATTATAAATTTACAGGATTTTTAAAAGATGAAGATTTCATATCATTATTAAGTAGTATTGATGCCGTAATGGTTTTGACTAAACATGAAAATACATTGACGTGTGGCGCTTACGAAGCTCTTTCTTTTGGCAAGCCAATGATTCTATCTGAGACCAATACTATAAAGAGTTATTTTAACAAAGGAGCAGTGTATACTAACAATTCACCAAGGTCTATTAGAAGTTGTGTTAATGAATTGTTTAAGGATTTCGAAAACTTGTCGAAACAGGCTATTATTCTTAGGAAAGAAATTGATAAAGAGTGGAATAGTAAGTTCATTAGTTTCCGAAAATGTATTGTTGAATTATCAAAATAAATTCTACTTAATCCAAATTTGATGAACCGGTAAAAAAAGAGACGGTTTCGGAAAAAAGGACAGGCTTTTAAGTGAAAACTCTGCTCTAATAGACGCAGTAACGATTCGTTAACCAAGGAGAGCAGACAATGAAACGACCCAGACGGAATCACGCAGCAACCTTCAAAGCCAAGGTGGCGACAACAGCCTTACGGGGCGACCAGACCCTATCGGAGTTGGCTCAACAGTTCGATGTCCACCCGAACCAGATCGTGCAGTGGAAGACCCAACTGCAAGAGCACGCCAAGGATCTGTTCGCTACGAGACCTTTGAAAAACAGGCCACATTTCCGATTTTCTACTTTACGATGATTTTTTTCAAAAAATTCAGCGAGCCCAGCAAAAAAAAATTGAGAGGAACTGGTCGATTGAGTCGACTAATATCTCATTTTGAGCCGCATGGTACCCATGACCGCTGTAATTCCCGAGGCCGGAGGACCTTCACCGGTCCTGATCTAGGCTTTTATCCCACTGCTTTTGGAATGATTTTCATTCCCTTGTACACATTGAAGACAGCCTAAACCAGGCATCCAGGTTGTTCTTCAAGATGGTTGTAAATCGAGCCCGTTTGGCTTGGTCATGAAGATGACTGATTCCAAAATACTGTTCGACAATGTAGCGCACTTTGGAGATCGTTTTGTTGCGCTCAATTTCCCGTTCTGTGAGCTTGGCCGTGGTCGAGTCTTTGCGCATGATACCATCGGCGATTTTGTTGACTGATAGGAAATTGCGGTTGGGAAGGCCGGCGTAGCCTTTGTCGGCATAGACGATTTTGATCGATTTATTGGTATGGCGACTGAAAATCGTACAATATTGGAGGAAACTGGTGTCATGAACCGAGGCCGGGCTGTGGATCGTGGCCAGGATAAAGCCGTGCTTGGCATCCACGGCTGCGTGCTCCTTGAGGCCGAAGTGGGGCACCTCGTTTTTGATGGTCCAGTCGCTTTCCAGATCACGCGAGAATTTCAGCGGCTTGCCATTTTTATCCTTTTGACCTTCTTCAGTATCGCGCTGCGCACGTTTCTTTTTCAAATCATCATTGCTCATGGGTCGCTGGCCGACTCTACCAGGCGGGCATCCACGGCCACGCCTTCGTTAATGGAAAGCCCCTTGGCTTCGAACTGGCGCAGGATCTCGGAATTTTACCCTGTTAATTCGCTTCAGCTATAATGTACTACACTTACGTTTTACATAGCTTGAAAGATCGTAAATTCTACATAGGTTTTACTCAGGATCTGAAGCGACGATTTGAAGAGCACGAAAAAGGATTTGTCGAATCAACGAAACATAGACGACCACTAAAGCTGATATATTATGAGGCCTGTCTTGATAGATCTGATGCAACACATCGGGAAAAATATTTCAAGACACATCATGGGAAAATGTATCTTGGGAAAAGGCTCAAATCGTATTTAACAGGGTGAATCTGTTCCATGGCGGCCTTGCTGAGCCGACTGCGGAAGCGTGAGAAGGTGGAATGGTCAGGGGAGGGTTTACTGAAGGACAACCCCAGAAATTTCTTGAAGGACAACCTGTCGTTGATCTGATTCTCCAATTCCGGATCAGATTGGATTCGAAACCATTTTTGCAGGAGCAGGCATTTGAACAAGAGGATGGGTGGATAGGCTTTGGCGCCTTCCGGGCTAGTGCAGACCGTATAATGCTGCATAAGGACGGCTTCAACACGGTGCCAGTCGATGGAGGCCGAGATTTTTTCCATCAGTTTGACACTGCGGTTGGCTTCCAGCGAGCTGGAGAGTGCGAAATCGGCGAAATCCAGGCTGCGACTGATCTTTTTAAATCCCATGTAATCCTCCGAACCGGTTGATTATATGGGAGAAACTAACACGATTTGTAGTAAATATCAATGAAAATCAAGTGGTTGAGTCGCATTCTGAGTGATTATTTTTGGACTTTGGCGGCGATAGCGACTGGAGATGCTGAAAATCAAACCTGAGTTGTGCAAAGGTCTCAGGTTGATTGTCTATATCGAGGCCGGCTTTCTGAAACCGGATAATAATGTTGCCGAAAATGCCATTCGCCCATTCGTATTGGGTCGCAAGAACTGGCTGTTTGCCGGCGGACCGAACGGCGCCGAGGCCAGCGCCACATTCTTTAGCCTGATCGAAACGGCCAAGGCCAATGATCTTGAGCCTTATGCCTACCTGCGTTACCTGTTCACCAAAATCCCTTCAGCCCAAAATGAAGCCGATTTTCTCGATCTGCTTCCCAATAGAATCGACAAGGCCATCATCGACGCTGCCGCAACGCGTGTGGTTGAGTAGACGCTTACCGATCAATACCATCGTTTGGCTGCGTGATTTTTTTTACGGGCTCATCAAGTTTATTCCCCGGTTCTCTATAAAGCCCCAGTGATATCGGCTGTGACCGTATCTGTCAAACGCGCATACTTTCGTGACCCCCATATCCAACAGGTGTGCGGCATCGCTAGTGCGCCAAGCGCAGCTTGGTGCTTCTTTGGGCGACGGAAAGCAATTTTCGTTCTTTTTTTTGCACATCTGTACTTTTCTGTCTAAATGTATTCCATGTGATTATAGGTGGTACGCCAAATTTGTTATGGTTTTATTGCGAGAAATTATATTTACACAGCACTCAAAAGGTCGAATGCAAAATATGCGTATATAGTTCAGATAAAATACTATGTTAAAAAAATAAGTTAGTTAAGTATCCAAGACAAGATATTGAATGGTAAAGGGTAACTGGTGATAAAAAAATGATCAGTCATAAATTCTATGAACGGTTGTTTATATTTGTTGGGTGGTATGTAGATTGCATAAATAGCTCGTAGACGAATACAATTATAGTAGCGTTTTGAAATGATCAGAGGCAAAGATACTGATGTCCATGAATAGTGAAACTATAGAACATAAAACTCGTGGACATCCTTTTTTTCTCAATTTAGGTAGTGTACTATCAAAACAGAAGGGTTATTAAAGTTGATAACCAGTTTTAAAAATAGTTAATTGATGAACATGAAAACTTTTTTTTAATTCTCTTGAAGACAACTAACTTGATTGCATCTCTAATTATAGATAATTAAGTGAATGTAAAAATCTGCGAGGAAAACATGGTTTACAAAGAATATAATATTAAAAGAATTTTTATAGCATTCGTAGCGCTTCTACTCTTTAGCAATGTGTGTCATGCAGCTCCTGTTATTTCATCAGTATCAGATACAGTTAAGAACGGTGAAATTATAAGTATAAATGGATCAAGTTTTGGTGATAAACTAAATGCAAATCCTATTCGCTATGATGACTTTGAAGGTATGACGGTAGGTGATACGCTGGATAAAGCTACAGGGTGGTGGAGCGTTGTTGAACATACCTATAAACCTATGATTTCTTCAGATAATCAACGTAACAAAGATTCTAGTAAGAATCTTAAGTGCTATTCAAAAGACTCTCAAAATTCTATTGCATACAAAAATAATATAGGTTTCGCTAATACCGGAAAGATCCTTTTTTCTACATGGGTACGCTGGGATTGGGGTAATGTTACTTATGATTCTAGATACCAGATAAAATCCTGGCGCATCCCAGCATCTGTTGCTAGTAATGGTGGTGTTACGTATCCAGATTTTGCAGCCTTCAATTGGTGGTACGATAAAAACGGCGGCTATTCAGTCCACTATGTGCAAAATCATTTAGGAGAAGACTCAGGAAGCAACACAGAATATTTTAATAGTAATGTTCTGAGGCAAGATAGATGGTATCATATTATGATTCAGGCAGATATGGGAACCCCAGGAAAGACGGATGGGAGCTGGTGGATATGGACATCATCCGCTGATTTTTCTTCTATTTATTCAAAAATAACCCAAGAGAATTGTTTGGTTATGGTAGAGGGATCAAATTTATTGGACGCGGTTAAACTAGACAATTATCTTGATGATGGAGATGGGACTTTGACTTTGTATTGGGATGATATTTATATAGATAACTCCTGGGCGCGTGTTGAAATTGGTAACGCCTCATCATACGATAATTGTACTCATAGAGAAATTCAAATTCCTACCTCATGGTCATCTGATTCTATCTCCATAAAAATAAATACTGGCTCTTTTAATAGTGGTGATGGTGTGTATCTGTTTGTTGTAGATTCAGAAGGGAATACTTCTTCCGGATACAAAATTATAATTGGAGATGATTCCGGTATAAAACCTCCTCAAAATGTAAGATTGTCTGAAAATTGAACGTTCAAAAATATAAAAATAAAGGTAAACATCCGATAGATGAATGAGTCTCCTGAAGGTTTAAAAACAATGCCATTAACTCTGGCATAATCGTGCCCAGCTAAATCGAAGGAATAATCCACTGGTATGCCAGTTGTATGAACAATGATGGCTATGCCGGTGATTAGTGCCAAGAAACAAGAAAGCTCCTACAATGAGAGCAGCCAGCTACTCAAAGTAAGGAGATTTCTATGGAATGTTTTAACAGATTAGCACATTCAATTTGGGATTGTAAGTACCACATTGTCTGGATCCCCAAGTACAGATGCAAAGAATTGTACGGAACCAAGAGACAGATCGTGGTTGATACGATCAAGCAATGGGCACGGATAAAGGGGATAGAGATCATAAAAGGCCACGCCATGCCGGATCATATTCACCTGTGCACCTCGATACCACCCAAATATTCTGTGGCTCACTCGATTGGACTATTGAAGGGTAAAAGTGCCTCGGAGGTGGTGAGCTTTGGAACAAGAAGTAGCCGAATGGTGCGATGACGGACATTTTGGGCACGGGGCTATTGTGTCAGCACAGTGGGTCTTGATGAAGAAACGATCCGAGAATACATCAGAAACCAAGAAAAAATGAACATGCTCCAAGAGGAGCCAACCCCATAACTGATTTCCACGAAACGGTAGTTGGTGTGAGACCCCCCTTGGGGGGGCCTCATGATTCCGTTATAATCAGAAAATATCTAAGAATGCACAAGACCAAGCCGAGGAAATTCTTCCTGTAATATAAACCGATCGGTTAAGTTAATGACATTGGACTTAAAAAGGTAAATCACAATAGACCTCTTTTTCACTTATACCGTCCCGTTATTTGATATGGTTCAGCAGGTTTATATGTCCAAACATCGCTAATTATGGCACAAAATCTGATTTAAATGGGGTAACACTTTATTCGGGTTTAGGGATGACGATCATCCGTTTCTGGTCCATCCACTTCCTATCCAAGACTCGCCATTGTAGGCGTTCACATTAATCCGTAAGTTTTTTGCTGATTGTTTCGATCAATTTCTCAATTTTCACAATGTATTGCGAGAGGTTTGAAAATCAGCAACCTCCTTTCATTTTAAGCGGGTTCTCAAATTTTTCGAACACAACAAGGGAAAAAAGCTGGTTGTTACTGCCAAAATCGGGTTCATTCTGTCATTCGACTGCCCAAACAGCGCCTTCGAGAGTCCATTTTCAGGCGCCTTGTCCCGGAAGTTAGGCTCCAGACGACACCGCCGCAGGGCATTATCCATGACAAGTTCAGGTAAACAAGTTACTGAATGTTCTTGATGTGCGTCGTTCTTTAAATGCATTAAGACGGAAATGATCATAACGTGATAAAAATTTTGTTAATAAATAGCGGTTCTAATGTGCTCGTGATGGTAATCAAACTGATTGTCACCTTTATAATGACGCCGATCTTTGTGACAAACCTTGGAAAATATGACTACGGCCTCTGGGAAATGATTATGTCTGTGATAGGTTACATGGGCATGCTCGATATGGGATTACGGCCAGCCATTAGCCGCTATGCAGCAAAATATGCTGCAGTTAATGATAAAAAAAACTTGAGGTTGTCTATTCTTCGACTTTGCTTTTCATGGCCGTGATAGGCATTGTGCTGTGTATTTTTTTCTGCTTGTGGGGCCTATGGTATGGCTCCGCCCTTGGGCCGGAAGGAAGTGAACCACAAAAACGCTACATCCTCTTTCTGTTGATTTTAGGAGCACAGTTAATCTTCGTGTTTCCAGGCTACGCAGCAGAAAGCTATTTGGAAGGGTTTCAGAAATACTATCTGAAAAACAATATAACCATATTTAACACTTTAGTTTCCTCGGCAATCCTTTATAAGTTTATCAACCCAGGCAATGGTTTGCTGTTGCTGGCTGGTTGCAATGCTATTGGTCTTTCTGTTAAGTATTTGGTTTTTATGTGGCTGCTTACGCGGAGTGCGTTTGGCGGGCTTAAGGTCAGCCTAAGGTCTTTTTCGTACTCCAAACTGAAGGAGATGCTGGTTTTTAGTTCCAAATCTCTTGTCCAAGGTATTTCTGCACGTATAGAAAACCGGACAGACGCTCTTGTAATCGGCTTTTTCTTAGGACCGGCGATGGTTCCGCTATACATCATCCCATGTAATCTTGTGCAATACATCAGGACTTTTGGGTGGAACCTGACCCATGCATTCATGCCTTTGTTCAGCAACCTGAGTGCACGAAACGAGCACGAGACGATTAGTTCTTTATATTTGATCGGCAGTAAATATGTGGTGGCAATCGTCACGGCGATGGCTGTGGGTGTTGGAATTGTAGGAGGGCCTTTCATTATACTTTGGATCGGCCCAGAGTTCAGGGACTATTCAGACATTATCGTGGGACTTCTGACGATTTTTATTGCTGGACCCTTTATGAATCCCTTTGGCGGCCGCTACCTGACGGCGATCGGTAAGCATGGTATCTTCGCTCGTTTGTCCCCAGTCCAAGCCCTGCTCAACCTGGGGCTGAGTCTTTCGCTAGTGGATCATTATGGTATCCTGGGCGTGGCGTTTGCCTCGACTGTGCAAGTCTTTATATTTGTACCGATCTACCTCCGGTATTCCTGTAAAAATTTAGGAATACCAGTAACTAAATATATAAATAGAAGCGTTTTGCCATCATTCTTACCTGCTGTCGTTCTAGCTTTCGTTGTGTCTATGTTCAGATATAATGGATGGTTGACAACTTATCCCATGATGCTGGTTTCGATTATCGTTTCATCTATCGCCTGGATAGTTGTTTTCTGGTTTATGGCGCTAATAAACACCGAGCGGTCTTATTTGTTGGCAAGGATGAGAGGTCGGAAGGAGTTGGGCTACCCTGGTTTCAATGAAAGATTATGATGATGCAGCTCTAATAAGTGCAGGAATTTGCTGTACACATTTTCTATACACTTTTGACAGGCCTCTGTAAGGTGACCCATTCTTGGGGCGTCTTTTAAATTGATTGCCGATTTATGCTAATTATTAAACATGTTTTACCACTGATTTCGAATTCGGTGTGACAAAAACTAGCGATTAGAACATCGAATGAGGGATGAGAGGTAGGCTGCCATGGATGTTGCAATATATTGCGATTGCGATTCAAGAGGGGGGGTTTTAAGCTACACATTGAGCCTTTCTTCCGCGCTTCTTGAGGCAGGAGTAAATATTCATATTTTTACTCATGTTCCAAAGAATTCATTTCAGGAGGCTATTGTTAGAGAAATGGAAGATAGCTGTACTAAAGTTGAACAGCTTCCGCACATAATAAATAGTTATAAAGATTCTCAGTGTCTTGCTGAAAGATTAATTCATAATAAATCTATTAATATATTTATTCCGAATTATCGTCAAGTCGCATACGGTGCTGCAGCAATAATTAGCAGAAAAAGCAACATCAAAAGTATCGGTCTGTGTCATAACGATCATAGTTCATCATATGATCAAAAAATTAGGTATTCTGCATGTCTTTCAAAAATCATATGTGCAAGTAATAAAACTGCAAACAAACTTACTGCTTTAATGCCTGAAAGAAAAGTTGATATTGTTAATATTCCACATGGAGTGCGGATTACAGAAAAATCTTGTAGACATTTTGTCGGTGGTAATATTCGTCTGATATATCATGGAAGACTAACTGAACAGCAAAAACGTATTTCACTATTAATTAAAGTGGCGTTTGGTCTTAAAGAAGCCGGTATTCCGTTTAGGCTTACCTTTATTGGTGAAGGGGAGGCAAAAGAAAAATGTTTAATGGCTGCAGAGAATCCAATTTTTGAAAATCAAATTGAGGTTATCGACAGTATGGGTTGGAACTCCCTACAGCAATACCTCCAAGAATGCCATGTTTCAGTTTCTGTCTCCGAATATGAGGGGTTTTGTTTGTCACTTGCCGAGGCTATGGGAGCAGGATTGCCTGCGATTTCCTTTAGAAGTGGAGGCGTAATTGAACAATTTGTCATTCATGAAAAAACTGGATTGTTAGTCAACCAAGAAGATATTGATGGTTTTGTGACTGCCATTGAAAGATTGCAGAGTAATCCAAAGCTATGGTCTGAACTTTCTGTAAGCGGAAGGCAATTGATTGAGTCTAAATATAGTTGGTCGGCGGTTGTAAAAAAGTATATTTCCTTATTTGAAGATGTTATGTCTTTAGATACAATCAAAAAATGGCCATTATTTCGCCCTGTTTGGATTAAACCAGGTGTGCGTACAATTGCTTCTATAAACGACAAATTGGGAAGCATCCTGGGCATGTGGAAATAGTAAAAGTTCATGGGAAAAATAGCTACTCCATCATGCCACATAATTTTGCGGATCTATAACCAATAAAAAGGCTGGCGATCACGTATAGAAAAAAGCCAGCCTGTTGTTTGGAGTGCGACGTTTCTTCTTTCCGACCGCACAACTTAGTACAGACTGTAGCAGCATGGTTCTTTAAGGCCATAGTGTGGGATATCGGGATATCGTTTTTGATGGTCCAGTCTGAATCCAGGTTTCTATTGAACTTTTTGGATTGGCCGTTTTTGTCGAGATTGCCTTGGGAGGCGCTCCGTTCTTTCCTGCGTTCATAGATTTCTTTTTTACTTGTCCGTGTCTATTTTTTGAGAAAAGTTTACACTGAAATTTCATAGAGAATCGGAAAAATTTAAATGATATTTAACTCTATTGATTTCGGTATTTTTCTACTTTGTGTATTCCTTCTTTATTGGTTCGTATGCAATAAATCTATAAAAGTACAAAATACACTCATATTAATTGCGAGCTATATTTTTTATGGATGGTGGGATTATAGGTTTTTATCTCTTATAATATTTAGCACTTTAGTTGATTATTTTGTTGGATTAGGGTTGCTAAAATATCAATCTAAAAGAAAAAGAATTATTTTATTATATATAAGTATTATAGTTAATTTAGGAACGTTAGGTTCCTTTAAATACTATAATTTCTTTCTTGAAAATTTGGTATCCTGCTATACATTTTTTGGAAGTGAAATGAGGAGAAATAGGGACAGGTACTTTATACAAATTGATTGACACCCGGAAAAATTTGAAATAGTTGTTCAAACAATATTTGCTAAGGATGATCGGCTTAGATTGGTATCGGAGGGCGTAATGCCGGATCGGGCGAAGGACTGGTTCCTGCAAGCAAAAAGAGATCTGGAGCAAGCCAGATCTTCAAAGGCGGAAGGCCGCCACGAATGGGCCTGTTTCGCAGCTCAGCAGGCTGCCGAAAAGGCGGTGAAGGCGCTTCATTTGAGCCTTTCACAAGAGGCTTGGGGCAATATTGTTGCACGTCTGCTCAAAGAATTGCCCATAGCGGTTGGGGAAGGTTTGATAGACAATACTAAAGTAAGCGTTTTCGCCTTTTTCGAAGGATAGAAAAACAACTAATTTGTTGGAATGTGCGTAAGCCCCCATCTTAAAAGGTGAAACCCTACGGGATTGCCGATCTCACCTCATCTTCGGCGTTAGCGCCGAGGCGCATAGCTGACTATAGCGCCACGGTGGCTGCCTTGAATCTGTGGCAAGATTGACAATCGTTCACATTAGTATAACGTAAAAGTGCTTGATGCCTTTTATATTCCGACCCGATATGCCAATGGTCATCCCGAGGGGGCGCCATTTGAGCACTACGGACCATTGCAAAGCACGGATGGGATCAGATATGCCAGTGAGATCATTGAATTCGCCGGTGCTCAAATGGCCGGGTCGTGACGAAGTCAAAAAAGCACTTCGGTCATGGCTTGAAGAGCAGATCGCAACGCATCCTGAAATTGTCCAGCTGGGCTATTTCGGATCGTTAGCTAAAGATTGTTTTGGCGTTGGAAGCGACCTTGACCTTATTGTTATTATAAAAGATTCTTCACTTCCCTTCGAAGAAAGAGCCACCACATGGGATTTTGATGCCTTGCCGGTACCCACCGACATCCTTTTGTATACGGTGAAAGAGTGGCAGGTCATGCGGAAAAAGGGCGGGCGATTCGTCGATATGATCGACAAGGAAGCGGTGTGGCTGTATGGCACAAAAGCTCATAGCTCAAACAGTGATCAGTGAACTCGGTAGGCATGATCAAGGGGCTGAACTGCGGGTCAAAGTAAGTACTCAGAATCCAGAAGTCAGGAGTCAGAATAGGGGGAGGGAGCCATGCCACGCGTATCCCGGATGATTATAGCGGATCAGACAGCGGTTTATCATGTGATGTCCAGAACGGCATTGGATGGTTTTCCGATCGAGTCGTTTGAAAAGGATTTTCTGCTGGACTTGATTAAACGGATGGCCGGACTGTTCTTTACAGAGGTTTACGGCTTCGCCTGATGGATAATCATTTCCACCTGCTGGTGAAGATGCTTCCTGAACACGAATTCACAGATGAGGCGGTGAAAGAACGGTTGGAAAGGTATTATGGTGAAAAACGGGCCCTGGCCTGGGAAGGTCAGATGCCGTTTGTCCGTAGCAAGCTTGCCAGCCTTTCCGAGTTCGTGCGTGAAATAAAGGTCAATTTCACCCGGTTCTACAATAAACGCCATGGCCGCCGAGGCTACTTTTGGGGCGATCGGTTTAAAAGCGTGATTGTGGAGGAGGGGGAGACGCTCATCAATTGCTTGGCCTACATCGATCTTAATCCGGTGCGTGCCGGTATCGTAGAACGTCCGGAGGATTACCGCTGGAATTCGTTGGGGTATCATATACAGACGAACAACAAGGATGGCTTTCTGTCCACCGATTTCGGGCTGAAGCAATTCAATGTAAAAAGCGATAAGGAACGGGTGCGGCTTTACCGTAAATATGTTTATGAGACTGGTGCCATTCCCCTTGCGGGCAAATCATTTACAAAGACTATCCCGGAAAAAATCGTAACCGAAGAACGAAAAAAGGAATTTGAGATCAGTCGGACGGACCGTTTTTTTTGCCGGACACGGTATTTTACGGATTCCGGGATCATTGGATCGCGGGAATTCGTGTCTGGAACCTACCAACAATTTAAACATCTTTTTCAATCCAAGCATGAGAAAAAACCCAAGTCGGTGAAGGGGTTGGATGGGGTGTTTTCGTTGAAGAGATTATCTGAAGCAATTTAGCCACGGACACACATGGACCGACACGGACAAAAATAATTTTGAATTATGGACGGATCAAAAACCTTCATTAAAAATTAAGAATTCATCATTTAAAATTGGTACCTTCACCGCTCGTTTCACATGAGACGCCGAGATCACAGATGCGGAAAATGTTTGTTGCGGGTTGTTGCCGTTGCCAGTATTCACTTTACGCGTTTCATGACGTTGTGATAGATGTGGATGTATGGAACAACTCCTAAAAAAACTAAAAGCCGTGTCACCCGCCATCTTCGAGGGGACACCGGTTCTGTTTGCGTATCTTTATGGGAGCCACGCAAAAGCGCTGTCGCATCGTTACAGCGATTTGGATATTGGAATCGTCACCGAAAAGATCTCGATCGAGGCAAGCCTGCACCTGGAACTTGCCCTGGCACTGAGTTTCGATGAACGATTGGGTCACCGGGTGCAAACCGAGGTGCGCATCCTGAATCAATTGCCCCTTACTGTCAAAGGAAGAATTCTCGGCGAAACAAAGTTAATCTATTCTATTGACGAAGAAAAGCGGGTGGCATTCGAAACCACGGTCCGAAAAGCGTATTTCGATTTCCTTCCGGTCATACAGCACTATCGCCATATTTATAGACAACGGACGATTGCGGAATCGCAACATGGTATCGGTTGAAAAGATTACCGACAAGTTCGAACAACTCGATGAGTTCCTGAGTCTTCTTAAAGAAATTGAGAAAACAGCGCTTTCATCATTTCTGAAGGACAAGCTCCTCATCGGTGGTGCCAAATATTATTTACAGGTCAGCATCGAGTGCTGTTTGGATATCACCAATCATATAATTGCCGCAGAAGGCTTTCGCGCGCCAAAGGATTATGCTGACTCATTCGAAGTTCTCGAAGAGTGCGACGTTATAGGTAAAGAACTGGCGTTGAAGCTCAGGCAAATGGCCAAGTTCAGAAACCGCCTTGTTCACCTGTATGGTGAGATTGATAACACGTATGTATATACGTTTATCCATCATGATATAAAAGATATCCTTGACTTTAAAACAGTTATTGCGAATCGGTTCCTCCGTTGAGTTTATTAAGCCACGGACACACACGAAAATTCACAGACAATTTTATTCAGCCTTTGGCTGGAAAACCAACAAACAAATTTAACAAATTGAGCCGACCAACATCGTCTATTTCTCACCGCCCACTTCGTTAGAGACGCAAAGGGCGCAGAGATTGCCAGAAACTATTGATAGTCGTGTGTGGTGGGTTGTTTGTTGGTAGCGGAGAAGAACCATACTGAATAGCGATACTGCTTTTCTTACTGCTGCCAACCTTGAGATAAACTGAAAAACAGAGAGACCCCGCGGGAATCAACGCGGGGTCTAGTTTTTTACAAGCGTAGCTATTTCATTTTCATGGTGTTAAGGTGAAATTCCTCCAACCACCGGGCCATGCCTATCTATTTGCTAAAGGTAATGGTGAGTTCAGGTCGCTTTTCCGGATCAGTGGACTCATCGGACGCGAAAAAACGATAGCTGTCTGCGCCGGCAACTGCATCGGAATTCAGCATCATTCCAAAGTTGGGGCTGGTGCCACTTACCCAATCCTGAACCATTTTTGTCACATCCCATTGCTTGTACTCGAGCGTTTGATCGAGGATTTTTAAGTCATCCGCAGGAGCGATGTCGTCCTGGGCCAGGGGGATACTGTTGTAGCATATATCGTTGGCGGTCCACCCGTTGACACCATCATAGGAATAGCCGTCCGCATAGGCAAAGTCAGGATTGAAATTTATGACTTTGTGGATCGATACATCGTATGTGGGATCGCCTCCCGCCCCAGTCTGGTAGAGACTCAGCGTTGCACTTTGGATCTTTGCGCCGCTGGGGAGACTCGATATGTCGAATTTGAGCAGGACGCATTTGCCGGAGTATTCTGTGGCCAGGTGTAGGTGTTCAACTGGCCGCTCGTTACATTTACTTCCTGATTGATATTGATGAAGGTGTCTTGCACGGTCCCCGGATAATCGGCATTTGGCCTGTTGCTGAAAGCTATGGTTTGGGGCTCGGACTTCGTGTATACCACTTCCAGCATGGGTCTGAGTTCCGGATCACTTGATTCAGTCGACGCGAAAAAGCGGTAACTGTCTGCACTGGCAATTGCATCGGAGTTGAGCAGGAGCCCATTGTTGGAAGCTGGGTCATTGACCCAATCCTGAACCATACCTGTCACGTTCCAGGCCTTGTATCCCAAGTTTTTGTCCAGGCTGATTACGTCTTGCGCAGGTGAGATATTCGACTGGGCCAGTGGAATGTTATTGTAGCACAGTTCATTGGCAGCCCAATCCTCGATCCCGTTGTAGGTATATCCATTGGCATGGGAAAAGTCAGGGCTCGAATCGATGAGTTTGTGAACGGATACATCGTATGTCTCATCACCACCGGCATCGGTTTGATAGAGTACCAATGTCGCGCTTTGAATGTGTGCATCTGCCGGTATTTGAGAAAGGTCGATTTTGACCAGTACGGCGTTCGCCGGTTTATTGGCCGGCCAGGTGTATGTGTTAAGCTGCGCACTCGCTACATTGACGCTCTGGTTGATGTTGATAAACGTATCTTGGATGGTACCAGGGAAATCGGTATTCGAGCATCGCCAAAAAACACAGTTTGCGATTCGGAATCACAAGTTAAATCAGCGCCGTCGCAGTCCTGATCGATACCGTCGCCGCAGATTTCGGCAGCGCCGGGATGGATGGTCGGGTCGCTGTCGTTGAAGTCACCCTGGTTTTCCGTGTAGCCGTCGGCATCGTTGTCAATGTCTTCCGGGCAAATCAAATCAGCGCCGTCGCAGTCCTGGTCAATGCCGTCGCCGCAGATTTCGGCAGCGCCGGGATGGATGGTCGGGTCGCTGTCGTTGAAGTCACCCTGGTTTTCCGTGTAACCGTCTGCATCGTTGTCAATGTCTTCCGGGCAAATCAAATCAGCGCCGTCGCAGTCCTGATCGATACCATCGCCGCAGATTTCGGTGGCGCCGGGATGGATGGTCGGGTCGCTGTCGTTGAAGTCGCCCTGGTTTTCCGTGTAGCCGTCGGCATCGTTGTCGATGTCCTCGGGACAAATCAGATCGGCGCCGTCGCAGTCCTGGTCGATGCCGTCACCGCAGATTTCAGTGGCGCCGGGATGGATCGTCGCGTCGTTATCGTTGCAGTCGCCATCATCAATTGTATAACCGTCGTTGTCGACATCGGTGGGAATGGAATTGGTCGTGTATACCACTTCGAGCATGGGTCTGCGAGCCGGATCACTTGATTCATTCGATGCGAAAAAGCGGTAGCTGTCCGCTCCGGCAACTGCATCCGAATTGAGCAACAATCCATAATTGGCTGCTGAATTGGCGACCCAATCCTGAACCATACCCGTCACATCCCAATCCTTATCACCGGAACTCATGTCCAGGCTGTTGATGTCTTCGGCCAACGCGATATCGGCCTGAGCCATGGGGATGCTGTTGTAACAGCTATCATTGGGTGTCCATTCGTTAAGACCATCGAAGGTATAACCATTTGCAGAACTCAGATCGGGGTCGTGGTTGATGATTTTGTGAACAGAGACATCGTAAGTGGCGTCACCTCCAGCTTCGGTTTGATAGAGAGTGAGTGTGGCGCGCTGGATTTGGGCACCGGCCGGGAGACGGGACAGGTCGAATCTGATCAGTACGGCGTTCGCCGGTTTGTTCTGCGGCCAGGTGTAGGTGTTAAGCTGATCGCCTGTTGCATAAACTTCCTGATTGATATTTATAAAGGTGTCTTGAACAGTAGCGGGGTAGTCCGTGTCCGATGCATCACCAAAAAACACGGTGTGTGTTTCAGAGCCTGGCTCGCAAATTAAATCCGCTCCGTCGCAGTCCTGATCAATGCCGTCACCGCAGACTTCAGTGGCGCCGGGATGGATGGTCGGGTCGCTGTCGTTGAAGTCGCCCTGGTTTTCCGTGTAACCGTCGGCGTCATTATCAATGTCTTCAGGGCAAGTCAGATCGGAACCGTCGCAATCCTGGTCGATGCCGTCACCACAGACTTCAACGGCACCCGGAAAAATGGTGGCGTCATTATCATTGCTGTCGCCTTGAGCGGTAGTATAACCATCACCATCGGCATCGATGTCTTCAGGGCAGAGCAGATCACTGCCATTGCAGTCCTGATCGATGCCGTCGCCGCAAATTTCGGCTGCGCCAGGATTGATTGCCGAGTTGCCGTCGTTGCAGTCGCCCTGGTCGACGGAATAGCCATCACTGTCTGCATCTATCGGGGTTGACAGGCTTGGAGTATAATTAACTTCCTCGGAATCGGCACTTTCAGCGGTTCCCGCATATGCCCTGACAACAAAATAGTAGGTGGTTCCTTCCTCAAGATTATTAATGGTGCAAATTGTATCACTGCCAGTCCATACAGGTGAATTGTAATTATAGGTGCCGCCTGCAATTCGTTGATAAACGCGATATCCATCCGGTGTGGGGACGTTAGCATCCCATTGCAAGGATACTTGTGCGGCGTGTAGCGGATGGGTGCAAAGGCAGATGAAAACAAGTAAAATGGCTTGCAGGAATAAAGATTGAAATCTCCAATAGGACCAAACCTTCATGAGCAATCCTCCGTGGTACATTATGGTTCAAGACAATCGGTGGAGCCGCAGAGGACTGCCGCCGCTTGCCTTCGGTAGCCCTGCTGCCTGATCTTTCCCTGTTTGAGAAATTTCTGGTCAGTGGCTTTGCGTCCCACTCTTACGATGTGGTTTGCGTTTATCGGGCAAGTGCGGTTTGATTTTGCACTGTCATGCTTGAGAATGCAATATTGGGACCAGTGAAGTTTCGTTTATTATTTTAATACGATATCTATTTTATTTTATAGTACATAATGTTATTTTGCC
>NZ_BBCC01000135.1 GCF_001311845.1 Desulfosarcina cetonica JCM 12296
CCGGCCTTCTTGCAGAGGGTGACGACCTTTTCCGCCTCCTCGGCCACCTGGACCGGGTGGCCGTCCACCTCGATCAAGAGAATCGCCTGGGCCGTCACGGGCATGCCGGCCTTGGTGTAGTCTTCCACGTATTTGATGGTGCTGTGATCCAGAATCTCCAGGGTGCAGGGCACGATGTGGGCCGCGATGATGGCGGCCACGGTTTCCGAAGCCTTGTCGATATCATCGAAGACCGCCATCATGGCCTTGTTGGCCGCCGGCGGCGGCACCAGCTTGAACACGATCTCGTTGAAAACCCCCAGGGTTCCCTCGCTGGCCACCTGCAGGCCGGAGAGGTTCAGGCCGGTGACGCATTTGACCGTGCGCGAGCCGGACTTGACCAACTCACCGTTGACGTCGAAAAAATCGACGCCCATGACGTAATCCTTGGTCACGCCGTACTTCAGCCCCCGCAAACCGCCCGCATTCTCGGCCACATTGCCACCCAGGGTGGATACGGCCATGGAGCCGGGATCGGGCGGGTAGAACAGCCCCTGGCGGGCCACTTCGGCGGCGAAGCGGGCGGTCACCACACCGGGCTGGACAACGGCATACAAGTCCTGGGTGTTGATCTCGATGATCTTGTTCAGGGCATTGGTGAGCAGCACGATTCCACCCCGTTCGGGAATCGTGCCCCCGGAGAGGTTGGTGCCCGAGCCCCGCGGCGTCAGGGGAATGCCGTTTTGGTTGCACACCCGCACCACCTGGCCCAGCGCCTCGCTGGTCTGGGGGCAGACGGCCAGGGCCGGGACCACGGGTTCCAGGACGGCGGCATCATAGCTGTAGGCCTGCCGGTCGGCTTCTCCCTGCAGCACGTTTGGCTTGCCGACGATGGTCTGGAATTCTTTGATCAGCGCATCACTGAACATGGTTGCTTCTCCTGTTGCTGGGCGGGCCGGGAAGACGCGTGGCGCGCTTTCCCGGCGCCGGTCGGTTGGTTTTTTGCGATCCCATCCAAAAAGGTTAGTACAAGCCGGGAAAAAAGACAAAACTCATCAGCATGGCCACGATCCCGACGACGACGCCGTAAAGCAGGAACGGCCACACGGTTTTTTCAGAATCTGACCTTCCATGCCGGACAACCCGACCACGGCGCAGGCCGCCACGATGTTGTGGATGCAAACCATGTTGCCCATGGCGCCACCGGTGGCCTGGGCGGCAACGATGATCTGGCGCGGCAGGTCCAGCTGCGCGGCCACACCCCACTGAAACTCGGCGAAAAGCAGATCGGAGACGGTGTTGGAGCCGGTGATGAACGATCCCAGCCCGCCCACGAAGGAGGCAAACAGCGGCCACGCATTGCCGGCGATACCGGCCACCGCCTTGGCCATGGCCAGGGGCATGGACGGGTAGGCGTGTGGATTTAACAGCGCGTCGCTGATGCCGGAACCACGGAAGACGGAGACCAGGGCGACGGCCGCAAACAGGGCGATGGTCGGATTCTTCATGGTGGCGATGGACTGCTTCCAGGCGACCTTGACCTTCTCACCGGGCATGCCGTGAATGAAGATCGTCAACAGGGCCACCAGGGTGAACGGGATCGTGCCGGGCAGGTAGAGATAGGCGATGCTGGCGCTGACCGAATCAAAGCCCAGGATATGATTGAAGGCCAGCTTCTGGGCGGCCAGAAATCCCTTGAGGCCGAACTCGGGGATGCGGGTCACCACCAGGATCAGACCGATGAGAATGTAGGGCAGCCAGGCCTTGAACTGGGACATGTGCGGCTTGAACGTTGTTTGGCCGTCATAGCTGACATCTCCGGTCCAGGCTTTCTCCCATTTTTGGTGAGGCCCGAAGTCCCACGGCTCCGCCGGCATGCAAAAGCCCGCCTTGGCACCGGCGATGATCACGCCCAGACCGATCAGGCCGCCGATCAGGGAGGGGAATTCCGGGCCCACCAACCAGGCGAAGAGCAGGTAGGGGACGGTAAACGCGGTCGCCGCGAACATACAGAATTTCCAGGCCTTCAACCCGTCGCGCCAGGAGCGCGCGGGGCCAAAGAAGCGCGTGATGAAACCGAGCATGAAAATGGGCAGGATAAAGATCATCAGCGTATGCATCAGGGAGGCCCACTGGCCGACGACCATGTTGAATTCCCCCATGTTGCTGAAATTCAGTCCGGGAATTCCCGCCTGGGCGGCCTCGCCCACCAGCGGCTGGAGGAATTTCAGACCCAGGATGATCGGGGTGCCCACCGCTCCGAAGGTTACCGGAAAGGAGTTGAACACCAGGCAAATCACCGCGGCGGCCAGCGGTGGAAACCCCAGACTGAGGAGCAGCGGTGCCGCCAGGGCGGCGGGGGTACCGAAACCGGCGGCGCCTTCGATGAAGGCCGCGAACATGTATCCGATGATGATCGCCTGAATGCGTCGATCGGGGGTGATGTTCTGCATGCCATATTGAATCGTCTCCATGCCGCCGGATTGCTGCAGGGTGCGGAGAATCAGGATGGCGCCGAAGACAATGATCAGGATGCCGATGGCGGTGATGATGCCTTGGATCGAAAGCGCGGCCGCGTATCCGACGGGAAGACGCCACACCAGGATCGCCCCCAGGACGGCGGTCAACCACGCCAACGGCATGGCCCTGGTGGCCGGCCAGCGCAAGCCGACCATGAGTACCAGGGCCAGTAGAATGGGAATCGCGGCGACAAGTGCCAGAACAGCGGTAGACATAGACAGCTCCTTTGTTAAGCGGTTGGTGTGACCTTCTAACCGTGCTTTAACAAGAAGCGCGCCAGGTTCGTGATTTGTTATTAAGACTATAAATTACAGATGGTTATTTGTAATCAAGGATTCTTTCTGGAGCTGGGCAGACAGCCACGTCCGAAAAATCGGACGGCTGATCCGTGGGTTTGTCTGAAAAACCGGACTTAAACATCAGACTTGCCCATCGTCCTGTTTGAAGGCGATCCGGTTTTTCTTCAACAGGGCGTAGAAGTGGGATCGTGACAGCCCGGAGATGGAGAGGATGGCGGCGAGATCCCCCCGGGTCATGGCGATCAATTTTCTCAAATAGCGTTGCTCCATCATGGATTTGAAAGCCTTCAAGGAGGGCGTGGCTTCGGCCAGAATCATGTCGATATCACCCTGGAAAGGCGGCGGAGATGGGGCATTCGTGCGGTTCCCGTCGCTGGCGCGATTGGGTGAGGGTGCGCACGGGGGACGTTTGCCGATGATGCTGGCCTTGGCCGCGCTGATGCGCAGCTCCTTGGGCAGGTGCATGGCATACAGGGTGCCTTCCTCACCCGCCGCCACAAAGGCGCGTTCCAGCACGTTGAAGAGTTCACGCACATTGCCGGGCCAGTGGTAGGTCTCCAGAACCTCCAGGAAGTCCGAGCCGACGCCTTTTCAGGGGTGTCATAGCGTTTGGCGAGCTTGCGCACATGAAACATCACCAGATCGCGGATATCCTCCTTGCGGCAGCGCAAGGGCGGCAGGGTGACGTTCATCGTCTTCAGGCGAAAGAGCAGGTCGTCCCGGAACCGTCCGGCCCGGACTTCGTCTTCCAGGTTCTTGTTGGTGGCGGCGATGATCCGGAAATCGCTGCTCTCCTCCCGGTTTTCCCCCACCGGTCGAAAGCGCTTCTCCTGCAGGACGCGCAAGAACACCCGTTGGATGTTGAGTGGCATCTCCCCGACCTCGTCGAGAAACAGGGTGCCGCCATCGGCCAGCTTGATCAGCCCCGTGCGATCCCGGTCGGCGCCGGTGAACGCTCCCCGGCGATGACCGAACAGGGTCGATTCCACCAGGGTTTCGGTCAGGGCCGCGCAGTCCACGACGATGAACCGGTTTGCCGCGCGGGTTCCGTTTTCGTGAATCGTACGGGCGGTCAACTCCTTGCCCGTGCCGGTCTCGCCGTTGATCAGCACGCCGGCCTGGCTGCGCGCCGCCTGGGCGATGAAGTCCTGGATACCGCGCATCTCACTGCCGCGTCCTACCAGATGGCTCAGATCCAGGGCCACCACCGGCGTGGTACCCTGTTTTTCCTTGCGGTATTTGAGCACCCGCTGAATGCTCAGCAGGGTCTGCTTGACCGGCGAGGGCTTGACCAGGTAGTCCCATACCCCGCCCTGAATGGCCAGTTCGGCACCATCGGGATCCCCCTGTCCGGTGAGGATGATCACTTCCGGGGACCCGGGCATCAACTTGATCCGTGCCAGGGCATCCAGGCCGTTGCCGTCGGGCAGCCGCACATCCAGGAACACCAGATCGAAACGCCCCTTTTCCAGCTTCGCCAGCCCGGCGTTCAGGGAGCGGGCCGATTCACCGGCCAATTGCATGCGGCTCAGCAGGCTCAGCAAGGTGCCGCAGACTTCCGGATCATCGTCGATGATCAGGATATGGCCAAATTCATTCGCCGGTTCATTCATCTTTTTTCAACACCTCCTGGAGAACCTGGGCAATCGTGGATCGGTCGTAGGGCTTGAGCACGATCCGGCGCACGTTGTCCACGGGCACGACCTGTTCCACGGCCCTCTCCCGTCCACTAACGATGATCACCGGTACGCCGGGCATTTTCGTTGCCAGCATCCGGGCCAGCTCGATCCCGTTCATCACCGGCATGTCGAAGTCGGTGATCACCGCATCGAATCCATGGGGATCGCGATCCACCAGGGAAAGGGCGATGGCGGCACTATGGGTCGCGCTGACCGTGTACCCGATACTTTCCAAAACACGGGGAATGGTCTCGATCTGATCCGGATCGTCTTCCACGAAGAGCAGGTGGCCCGATCCCCTGGCCAGGTTGTCAACCGGCATGTCAAGTACCTCGTAGGCCCCCGTGTGCTCGGGGATCAGCACGCTAAAGGCCGTGTGCCCCGGCCGACTGTCCACGTCGATGGCTCCCCGGTGGGCGCGGACAATACCCAGGACCACGGCCAACCCCAGACCGGTTCCCTCGGTGACCCCTTTGGTGGTAAAAAACGGATCGAAGATTTTGTCCATGATCTCGGCGGGGATGCCGGGGCCATCGTCGGTTACCACCAGCTTGGCATAGCGGCCGGGGGAGAGGCCCAAAAGCTCGGCCCGTTCGCCTTCGATCAAGGCCTCGCCAAGAAAAAGGGTAAGCGTTCCGCCGGTCTCCCGCAAGGCATGGAAGGCATTGGTGCAAAGATTCATCACGATCTGGTTGATCTGGTTCGGATCGGCCATGCACAGGGGCAGGCGCCGGCTGATTTCCTCCCTGACCGTAATCGCCCGGGGCAGGGAGGCGCGCAGAAGCCCCAGGGCTTCCTGGACCACGTCCTGGATACGCGTGGGGAGCATGCCCTCCTTGGACGGCCTGGAGAAGGTGAGGATCTGCTTGACCAGGGCGCTGCCGCGCTGGGACGCCTTGAGCGCGCGGTGAAGATCCTTGCCGGCGGGCGTGTCGCCGGGCACATCCATCAGTGACAGTTCAATGGAGTTGATCACGGAGGTTAAAATGTTGTTGAAATCGTGGGCGATGCCGCCGGACAGGTTGCCGATGGCCTCCATTTTCTGGGATTGCAGAAGCTGTTTTTCAAGATTGACCGCCCGGGTCACATCCTCGGACATGGTCAGGGTGCCGACCACCCGTGAGGATTTGTCCCGCAGGGGGACTTTCTTGACTTCCAGTTGCCGGACGTCCCCGCTGGCATTGGTCACGCTGCGCTTGATGCCCGGCATGGGCGTTTCGCTCTGCATGACTTCCTGGTTGAGCCGGTTGGCCCACTCGGCATGCGCCATGTAGTATTTTTGGCCTCTCCCTGAAGGGTCTCCAATCCCTTGGGATCGTCCGCGCCGAAAAACTGCAGGTAATAGCGATTGGCCCCCAAAATGGTGTTTTCGCGGTCCTTCCAGCAGATCAACTGGGGGATGGTGTCCAGCAGCAGTTCCTGAAAGGAGAGTTGGTTCTGCATGCGCTGTTCGACCGCCTTGCGCTGCATGATATTGCGTGTCAACAGCAGGGTGAAAAGCAGCAGCGTGACGATGGAGACGATAAATATCCAGAACACCTGCTTGTTCAAGCGGTAAAAGGATGGGGGACGGTTGATGATGGTGCTGTCGTCGGGAAGCTGGTCCAGGCGGATGCCTTGCTCCTTCAAAATCGTGTAGTCAAATTCGAACGGAGCATCCACATTTTCGCGGATCGGCAGACGATCGGGCTTGGCGCCGGCCAGGATTTTCAGGGCATACTCGGCGGCCAGGCGTCCATGGGTCTTGCCGGAGATCATTTTCCCGCCCACCGCGCCGTGGCCCAGCAGAAAGGCCCAATTGGTGTAAATCGGCGCGACGTACTGCGATGGACAATTTCCAGAATTTCCGTGGCCGAATAAAAGCGGCCTTCCAATTGAGTGTAAAAGGGAATGAAGTAGAACAGGGTGGTGTCCGAGGCATCGGCCATCAAGGCGTTGAGCTCTTTCAGGCTGGAGAGGATGCAGGGCACGAAGGTCAGCCGGCCGGCAAAGCGGTCCTTGACCGCCAGTACCTGGTGCATGATGGAGATGCCCGTCGTGGAGGCATCCCCGATGATGACCAGCCGGTTTTTGCGCGGGTGCAGGCGCAGGGCGACATTCAAGGTGGCCTCGACGTCGACGTTTTCGATGATTCCCGTCATGTTGCGGTTCTCGAGGGCTGCGGGATCGACGTCATTCAGTCCGCAAAAGACCACGGGCAGGTCGGGAAAGAGTGCCTGGCCGTGGGCCTTCCAGAATTCAAAGGCCGGATTGTCCGAAACGACCACCAGGTCGAAAGTCCGGCTCTGAAATTTGCGCTTGTACAGATTCACCAGCAATGGGGCGATATGGGCGCTGGCATATCGTTTGAGGTCCATGTACTCGACCTGCAGTTCGACGGCCGAATAGGAACTCAGCCCGCTGCGCAGGCCCTCGAGAATTTCATCGGACCAGGCGTATCCATCGTGATAGGAGTTGAGGTATAAAATGTTGGCGCGAATGGATTTTGCCGCAGAGGATAGCGCATCGTTTGCCGGCGGCGGGCCGGCCATGGCGACGGCCACCGACACCAACAAGCTCGTTATCACGGTGAGGATGCCGGTGGCTGCGGGTGATCGGGTGCCAAACGGTGTGGGTCGTGTCATAAGCCGCATTTACGTTAAAAAAGGTCCCGGATAGTGATGATTTCTTTTTTGTCATAAGCGTAAAGCAGGCGGATAGGCAAGTGCCAACTTCCATGTGCTGGATTCAGGACGGGGCGTCAAATGGACGGATAGGGTAACCGCATTTGGAACCGATTCGGGAAAAAACAAGTCCCCCGAGGGGGGCGGGGGACTTTGATGCTGAGGAATGGATTAACGGCTATTTGGGAAGAATACCATTTTTGATCATGATCGCCTTGGCCTTGTCCGAGGTCAGGTAGTCGATAAACGCCTGGGTTGCGCCGGTCGGTTCGCCCTTGGTGACCAGGCTGAAGCTTTGGGCGTAAGGGTAACCCGGCGTGTTGTATGCCTCGCCATTCACGCGCAGGATCTTGATCGACGCATCGCGGGCACTGGACCCCTTGGTGATGAACGAAATACTGCCCGGCGTATTGTGGACCACATCGACGACCATGGTCGAACGGTAGGTCATGATGGCATACTTGATATCGAAGCGCTTTAAGGCCAACTGCGAGAAGTTCCTGAAGGCGGCGGTGCCCTTGCCGGGCGCGACGACGACGATGTCCCGGTTGGGGCCGCCAACCGCCTGCCAATTGGTGATGTTGCCGCTGAAGATATCGCGCAGCTGCTCTTCGGTCAAATTGTCAACGGCGGTGTCGGGATGGGTGATCACCACCAGGGGGGCCTTGCACAAGGGGACTTCCTTGTATCCATAGTCGCCCATGGAGCGGTTGATCCGTTCCGCCGTCCCGGCCACATCACACACCTGGTTGTAGAGGCGCTGCATGGCGGTCCCGGACGAAGAGATGAATAGATCGATCTTCGTTCCGGTGTCTTCGCCGAATTTTTCGATCATTTGGCCGCCGATGATATCATAAAGCTGAGCGGAGGTGCTGAACCTGACCGTTGAACCCGCGATTACCGGCGGGACGCAGACCCAGCTGAAAAACAGGATGAAAAGTACCAGTTGCCCGATCCCGATCAGATAAAATTTTTTCATGGTGGACCCCTTTTTGTGATTTTAGGTGGTGATTTTCCAACCGGATTCTGTCTCCATGCGGAGGCCGGCAATGCCGCTTGACGGGCTTTCTCGGCGGCACGCGGTTGCCATTTATCGATTGAATAAAATGGCAAGGCCGATGCCAACTCCGCGAGCGTGTCTGGATTTTTATAATCCTGATATATTGTGATGGGTTAAACGCGTATGACGGGAAGGTCGGGTTTGGACGGGGGATGTAGCCTGTCAGTTTTTTTACAGCCTGAAAAATCCGCCCCGGTTACATGCCGTTACCCGCTACCGGACCATCGGCAGGCTTGCGGGGGGCCTTGGCGTTTGGTATGGCATATGCCATTTTTGCGGGAAACCAGGGTAAATGCCCGCTGGACAACAATGCTTTCCCGGATGGAGAACCATGGTTTCAATGCGCCTGGCTGATTTGCTGAATGATGATATCCTCAATCTCAATGCCGATGCCATCCTGCTGCGCGCCGCCGAGCAGATGGCCGCGGCGGCCTGCGAAAGCGCGCCGGTTTTCATGGACGACCGGTTTCTGGGTATTTTTGCTCCGGCAACCTGCTGGACGATGTTGCTTTCGCCGGTGCACCAGCGCCAGCCGGTGACGCGTTATCTGGTCAAGTCGCTACGCCGCCTGCCTTTGGAGGCAACGATTACCCCGGAAAGCGCTGGTGGATGTGCCTTTATCGTGGGGATCGACACCGACGGTGCCTATGCCGGCCATGTGGCCACGGCGGATTTGGCCAAGGCCATGGAAGCGAGTGGTGGCGGGGCCGCGGACTTGGCATCCATGATCCTCGACTGCCTGCCCGTTGGCGTTCTGGCCATCGATACGGCCGGCATCCTGACCCTCGTCAACGCCACCGCCGAGGAGATCCTGCAGCGCCATCGCAACAAACTTGTGGGGCAACCCATCAAGGCCGTTGTGCCCAAGAGCCATCTGGACGAGGCCCTGCTCGCCGACGACATCCGCATGGGTACCCTCACCATGGGCGGGCAAGTGATCATGACCGCCCATAACCCCATCCGGCACGGCGGGGTTGCCTGCGGTGCGGTGTCGGTCTTCCAGCGCATGGAAAAGTTCGAGGACATCGCCGCCGAACTGGAGAGCATGAAGGATCTGGCGGCCGAGCTCAACGCCATCTTCGAGAACTCCTACGACGGAATCTACATTACCGACGGAGACGGTTATACCCTCAGGGTCAACAAGGCCTATGAACGCATCACCGGTCTGAAGCGGGACGGCCTCATTTCCCGCAACATGAAGGACATCGTCAAAAACGGGCTGATCAGCGAGTCGCTGACCTTCAAGATCAAGAAGAGCGGGGTGCCCATGACCATCACCCAGAAGATTCAGGGGGCCAAGGAGATCCTGGTGTCCGGGGTGCCGATCTTCAACGAGAGCGGCAAGCTCTCGCGGGTGATCACCAGCGTGCGCGACATGACCGAGCTGAACAATATCCGCACGCAGCTGGAGAAGTCCAAAGAGCTGGCCTCACGCTACGAAGAGGAGTTGAACCAATTGCGATCCAGCCAGAACGAGGCCCCGGACTTCGTCTGCAACAGCAAGCGCATGACCGCCACGATCGAGCTGGCCCTGCGGGTCGCCAAAGTGGATTCGACGGTGCTGATCCAGGGTGAATCCGGGGTGGGCAAGGAGATCATCGCCAACCTGATCCACCAGCACAGCCCCCGGGCAAAGACCGGCTCGTTCATCAAGATCAACTGCAGCGCCATCCCGTCGGACCTTTTGGAATCCGAGCTTTTCGGTTACGAGGAGGGGGCCTTCACCGGCGCGCGCAAACGCGGCAAACCGGGCATGTTCGAGCTGGCCCACAACGGAACCTTGTTTCTGGACGAGATCGGAACGATCTCCCTCGAACTGCAGGTCAAATTGTTGCGCGTGATTCAGTTCAGCGAGATCATGCCCCTGGGCGGCGTGGAGACCCGCAAGGTCAATATCCGCCTCCTGGCGGCCACCTCCAAGAATTTGGAGGAGCTGATGCGCGAGAAGAAATTCCGCGAGGATCTTTACTACCGCCTCAAGGTGGTTCCCATCCGCGTGCCCCCGCTGCGCAAGCGGCAGGACGACATTTTTCCGCTGATCGTCTTCTACCTGGACAAGTTCAACCAGAAGTACCAGTTGGCCAAGAAGGTTTCCAGCGAAGCCACGGACGCGTTGACGCACTACGCCTGGCCGGGAAACGTGCGCGAGCTGGTCAACCTGGTCGAGCGGTTGGTGGTGACCACCCCGGACGATGTGATTCATGCGCGTGATCTGCCCGCTTCCATCATCTCCCCGGACCCGTTCTGTCAGACCCTCCCGGAACCGGGCGGTGAGCCACTCAACACCCTCCTGGACCGCATGGAACGCGAGATCCTCGTACGTGCCTTCCGAGAGCTGAAAACCACCCGCAAGGTCGGCGAGCATCTCAAAATCAGCCAGAGCGCGGTCATGCGCAAGGTGAAGAAACACCGTCTGCAGTTCAAGCGGGGGTGGGACGCCAATTCGATCTGATGGATGCATGGCGCGACGCCTGTATGCCATCACCAGAATGCATGAGTTATCTGGTGTGCAGCGAATCGAAACCGGTTCAATGCTCCGATATAGATTTTATAATTTAATATCAGTATATTAATCTTGTACCGAGCTTCGATGAATATTGTTCAATATATTCTGCATCGGCAGCAATTAGGTCTGGCCTCCTGTTAACCGGCTGAGTGCACACGGAAAAAGAGTGTATTTTCGTTCAACCGGGCGTACGGGCGGTTTGTGAGGGATATCGACAAGCGAGTGAACCGATTTCGGTTCACTCGCTTTGTTTTTGGTCCTCCTTATCTTAAATAAATAATAATTTCAATTTGTTATCATTTATGTAGGCAATGGCACCGTCTGTGCTAATAGAAATTTCCGCAAATATTGGCCTGAGCACGTTGATCTTTTACCTTACGAAACTGATGAACTTGGATGGAAAAGGAGGACCTATGGGGCTGCATTTGAAGACGGCACTTCGCAAGGACGGGCAGGAACAACCGGGCATCAAGTTGGGAATTTTTACCCTGCGGCTGCCGCTGGTGCATTTTCCCATCGAGATGCCTGAGATTATCCAAGCGCTGTTCATGTTTGTCACCGGCCTGTCGGCCACCGCATTTTTGCAGGATATGTTCGACATGCCTTTCGAGATCGCGCTGACCATCGTCCTTTTCCACGAAATCACCTACTGTTTGCACCAACTGCTCGGTGACCCGCTCATTTCCGGCTGGATCACCCCGGCGATTCCATTGACCATCGGCTACCTGAGCAAATACGCCATGGGTATGCAGCGCCTGGAGGCCCTCATCGCCCTGCAGATCAGCGTCGGCGTCCTTTTTCTCGCGCTCGGCATCAGCGGCATCGCCCAAAAGATAACCAACCGGCTGCCCAACTCCATCAAGGGCGGCATCATCCTGGGCGCCGCCATCGCCGCTGTCACCGGAAAATACGGTTTTTTGCCGGCCGCGGCCGGTGGCAAGGGTTTTGCCATTTTCCCCTTTAGCATTTCGGCCGGCATGGCCGTGGCCTTTTTTCTCTTGTTCTCGGTTGGATTCAAACAGATGCGCAGTGCCAAATCGGCCCGCGGCATCGTCACCGTGGCGGCCAAGTACGGCATGGTTCCCGGCATCATCGCCGGCATGATTGTCGGCATGATAACCGGTGAGGTGCCTGTGCCCACCATCGACAAATGGGGATTTTTCATTCCCCATTTCAAAACCGTCTTTACCACCTGGTCGGTCTTTGGCGTCGGGCTGCCCTCCCTGGATGTGTTTATCGCCGCCCTTCCCATGGCCGTGGTGGCCTACATCATCGCCTTCGGTGACATCGTCGTCGGCGAAACCCTGATGAAGCGCGCCAACAGACAACGCCCCGATGAATTCATCGACATCAACACCAACCGCACCAACGTCCTCTGCGGCATCCGTAATGTCATCGAAGGTTCCCTGGCCCCGACGGTCACCCTGGCCGGTCCCCTTTGGGCGGCCATGACCGTGGCCGTCACCGAACGCTACGCCCAGGGCAAGAAGGCCATGCTGACCATCTTCGGCGGCACCGGCACCTTCAATATCATGAAGTTCGCCTGCATTCTCTTTCTCCCGCTGGTATCGATCTTCAAGCCGGTACTGCCCCTGGCCATCGCCCTGACCCTGATGGTGCAGGCATTTGCCTGTTTTTTCATCGCCATGGAGATGACCGACACCAACGAAGAGAAGGGCGTGGCCGGCATCACCGGCGCCATCCTGGCCACCGCCGGTCCGACCTATGGCATCGCCGCCGGGATCATTCTTTATTTTGTCGTCCAGAAACTGGGAACGCACCTGCCGGTTCCCGGTGACCAGAAATTGTCTGTTCCGAAGGCATCGGTATCCATTGCGACACAGGAAGAGGCTTAATCCGTTCGACTGCAAAGAGGAGAATCAACCATGTCCAATCCGTTTCAATTCACCCTTCCGACCCAAGTGATCTACAAACCGGGCGCCATCCAGGATCTGGGAACGGTGCTTGCCGATATGCAGGTGCAAAAGGCCCTGATCGTCACCGATCCCGGGCTCACCGCGGCCGGCTACGTCGAGCCCATCGAAAAGATCCTGGACGCGGCCGGGATCGACTACCGGGTTTTCAACGATGTGGAACCCAACCCCAGTGTGGAGACGGTCGATAAAGGGGTTTCCGTGTACGGTGACCTGGCTTATCAGGTGATCGTCGCCCTGGGTGGGGGCAGTCCCATGGATGTGGCCAAGGCCGTGGCCGTGCGCGTGACCAATGACAAGGCCGTGCCCGCCCTGGAGGGGGCCGACCAGTTCGACAACGATCCCTTGCCGGTGATCGCCATTCCCACCACGGCCGGCACCGGCAGCGAGGTCACGCCCTTTGCCGTGATCACCAACCGCGAGAAAAAATACAAGCTGACCATCATCAGCCAGCGCATCATTCCCAAAATCGCCATTCTGGATCCCGGCCTGATCGCCAATCTGCCGGCGGCGATTGCCGCGTCCACGGGCCTTGATGCCCTGACCCATGCCGTTGAATCCTATACATCGCTTTTCGGTTCGGCCTATTCGGATGCCTTTGCCGAGAAGGCCATCGACCTGATCGGCAATTACCTGCGCCGCTTCGTGGCCAACCGCAAGAATCAGGAGGCTGCCGGGTCCATGCTGATCGCCAGTCTGTTCGCCGGCTTGGCCTTTGCCCATTCGCGGTTGGGTAACGCCCATGCCATGGCCCATCCCCTGGGCGGATTTTTCAATGTGCCCCACGGCGTGGCCAACGCGATCCTTTTGCCCCATATCATGGAATACAACAGCATGGCCGTGCCGGAGAAGTTCGCGCGCATCGCCCAACTTCTCGGGGAAGTGCCGGAGGCCGAAAACGCCATCCTGGCGGTTCGCAAGCTGAACAACGATCTGGGCATTCCGGCCAACCTGTCGGCCGTGGGTGTTCAGGCCGATGCCATCGAGGCCATGACCGCCGATGCCATGAAGAGCGGCAATGTGCTGGCCAACCCGCGCCAGACCGGTGTTCCCGAGATCCAGGCCCTGTTCCGCCAGGCCCTGTAAAGCATATGAGGACAACCATGCAACAGATCCTCCGTATCGATATGTCAACCCTTTCCGTCTCCCGGGAAGAAATGCCGGCGCTTACGCCGGCCTGGGGGGGCGGGGGCTCACCTCCCGCATCATCAGCCGCGAGGTGCCGCCCAATTGCCTGCCCCTGGGAGCGGACAATAAAATCGTATTTGCTCCGGGATTGCTGACGGGGTCCCAGGCGCCGTCATCCGGCCGACTCTCCGTGGGGGCCAAGAGCCCCCTGACCGGAGGTATCAAGGAAAGCAACGTGGGCGGCACCGCAGGTGTTTGCCTGGCCCGCATGGGCATTGGCGCCTTGATCGTAGAAGGTGTCGCCGATGGTACCTACATCCTGGAAATCGACGGTGATGAAGTCCGCTTTCAACCGGCCGGCGAGTTGAACGGTCAATCCAATTACGCCGTCGGTCGCAGCCTGGTCGACCGCTATGGCGCCAAGACGCCTTACATCACCATCGGACCCGCCGGCGAAGCCGGGTTGGCCGTGGCCACGGTGGCGGTCAGCGATCTGGAAGGTCGCCCCACCCGGCATGCCGGACGTGGGGGCATGGGGGCCGTGCTCGGCGCCAAGGGCGTCAAGGCCATGGTGCTGCTGGGCAAGGGATCGGCCCGGGAACCCCGGGATCCTGAGCGGTTCAAAACGGCCGGCAAACGGCTGGCCAAGGAGCTGGCCGCTGGCAGGAAGGCCCTGACACGGTACGGAACGGCTGTGTTGGTCAACGTGATCAACGAGGCCGGAGCACTACCGGTGAACAATTTCCGCCATGGTTCGCTGGCCGGGGTGGAGGCCATTTCCGGTGAAACCCTGGTCAAGAACTGTGAATCCCGCGGCGGACGGACCGGTCACGGCTGCCATCCCGGATGCGTGATTCGCTGCTCCAACATCTACCACGGCGCCAACGGGAACTACCTGACCTCGGCCCTGGAATACGAGACCATCACCCTTTTGGGAAGCAATTGCGGCCTGAGAAACCTGGATCAGATTGCCGAACTGGATTTCATGTGTGATGATCTCGGCATGGATACCATGGAGACCGGCACCGCCATGGCCGTGGCCATGGAAGCCGGCACCTTGCAATGGGGCGATTTTGAGGGTATGAAACGCTGCCTCGGCGAGATGGCCAGCGGCACGGTGCTGGGACGGCTGCTCGGCCAAGGCGCTCAAACCGTGGGCCGGACCCTGGGGGTAAAGCGTGTTCCCACCGTCAAGGGACAGGCCATCGCCGGGTACGATCCGCGGGTCTTGAAAGGCACCGGGGCGACCTACGCCACCACGCCCATGGGCGGCGACCACACGGCCGGCAACTGCCTGCCGGGCCGCACCGGGCTCAATGACCGCGACAAAGAGGGTCAGGTCCGGGCGTCCCGGGAGATCCAACGGTACACGACCCTTTTCGACAACCTGGGCATGTGTATCTTCGTGGGGCCGGTCAAGCAGAGCATGGCGGCCGTCGGCGAGTTGTTCAACAGCTACTGTGGTCTGGCCTATGGCGAAAATGAGCTGCTCGCCCTGGCCGATGGGATTTTAAAGGACGAACTGGCGTTCAACGAAAAGGCCGGAATCACCCGCTACCAGAACGACCTGCCGGCCTTCTTCCGCACCGAGGCGCTGCACACCGGACTGGTTTTCGATGTATCGTCCGAAGAACTGGTGAATGCATTTGATCAATAATGATGGACTCGTAAAAAGTCGTATTTCCGGCGGATTCGTAACAAGCCCGAGATCAAGGCTTGCGAATCCCTAAGGAGCGAGGCGTACTTTTTGCGTACGCCGCAGTGACGAGGGATACGCGTAACGCCGATATCGGGCTTGTTACGAATCCGTCAATAATGGAGGGTCGCTTGGCAGCACTGCCTGCCAGGCGGAAAGGATTCACAATTGTCGAAGCTGGCAAAAGACAAAGTCATGCCGCTGGAGGCGGCAGTAAAAACCTATGTTCACGATGGCTGCCACATGGCCATCGGCGGTTTCACGATCAACCGCAATCCCATGGCGGCGGTTTACACGATCATACGCGCCGGGATCAAGAACCTGCACCTGTACGTGCACTCCAACGGTCAGGCGGTCGACGAGCTGATCGGGGCCGGGTGTGTGGCCAAGGTGGAAATCGCCTACGGCGGCTCGGGAAAATTCGCCGCCACCTGCATCCGTTTCCGCAAGGCCATCGAGGCAGGGCTGCTTCAGGTGGAAGATTACTCCAATTATCAGATGACCCTGCGGTTTCTGGCCGGGGCCATGGGGGTCCCTTTTCTGCCCACGCGCTCGTCCCTGGGATCGGACATTGTTGATAAGTGGGGGTTTTCCGAAGGCCTTCGCCGCTCCGATCCCAAGCTGCCCAATCGCAAGCTGACCGTTCTGGACAACCCCTTCGAGGATTGGGGCAACACCGAAAAGGTCGTGCTGGTGCCGGCCATCACGCCCGATGTCACCCTTCTTCATGTACAGCAGGCCGACCGTGCGGGAAACTGCCGCATCGACGGCCTCAGTTTCGCCGATGTGGAGCAAGCCAAGGCCTCCAAGCACCTGGTGGTCACCTGCGAAGCGTTGATGGAAGGCGACGCCCTGCACGAAAATGCCCATCACAACCAGATTCCCTTCATCCATGTGGATGCGGTGGTGCATGTGCCCTTTGGGGCCTACCCGACCGCCTGCTACCAGCATTACGACTACGATCCGGCCTATCTGAAGGCATATGCCGTGGCGGCCAAGGACGATGAGAAGTATAAAGACTACCTGGACACCTACGTATACGGCGTGGCCGATCACCAGACCTTGATCGAGCGCATCGGGACCGAACGGATGGACGGCATCAAGGCCGACCCGCGCACGGGATATGCGGCCAATCTGGACAGGCGCTGAAAAGGGAGCGAAATATGGATTATACCCTAAGAGAAATGATGACGGTGGTTGCCGCCCGTGAAATCAAGAACGACGATATTGTCTTTTGCGGCACCGGCATATCCATGCTGGCGGCCATGGCGGCCAAAAGCATCAACGCTCCGGACTGTGTGATTTTTTTTGAGACCGGCGCCATCGACGCCGCACTCGAGGAAATTCCCATGGCCGTCGCCGACTCGCGCGTGATGTATCACACGGCTTCCAGCGGCGGCCTTCTGGATGCTTTCGCCACCATGCAAAACCCCACCACCGGGCAAAAGGTGATTGGCATTCTGGGCGCGGCCCAGATCGATATCTTCGGCAACCTCAACTCCACGGTGATCGGCGACTATTTTGCTCCCAAGACCCGCTTTTCCGGTAGTGGCGGCGGTTGTGACGTGGCCTCCTTCGTGCCGCGCAGCATGATTTTCATGCAGCATGAGAAACGCAAATTCGTCAAACAGCTGGACTACCTGACCAGTCCGGGACACCTGGACGGTCCCGACGGCCGCCGCAAGGCTGGTCTTCCCGCGGGTGGACCGGAACTCGTGATCACCAACATGGCCGTGATGCGTTTTGATGACACCACCAAACAGATGTACCTGGACGGGGTTTATCCCGGCATCGAGCCCCAGGCGGTGCTGGATCAAATGCAGTTTTCCGTGGACATCTCACGGGCCAGGGAAGTTCTGCCGCCTTCGGCCGGGGAGCTCGCGATTCTGCGGGAGAAATGCGACCCTCAGCGACTGATTCTTTAGAATTTCAAAATGTTGTATATAAATAAGGAGATCGCCTGAATGCAAAAGAAAAGAGTACGTATTCGCATCAACGGGCAGTGGCGGGAGTGGATCATCGATCCCAAAACCGCCCTGCTTGATCTGTTGCGCAACGATCTGCGTCTGACCGGCGCCAAGCAATCCTGTGATCGCAAGGGCCAGTGCGGCGCCTGTACCGTGGTTGTGAACAAGAAAGCCGTCCGCTCCTGCTTGACCCGTGCGGGCGATATCGACGGCGCCGATGTGATCACCGTTGAAGGATTGGGCACGCCGGACAATCCCCACCTGATCCAGGAGGCCTTCGTGCTCGCCGGGGCGATCCAATGCGGCTTCTGTACCCCGGGCATGATCATGACGGCCAAGGCCCTTTTGGACGAGAATCCCGATCCGGATGACGCGGCCATTACCCAGGCCTTTCGCCGCAACCTGTGCCGCTGCACCGGCTACACGAAGATCATCGAGGCGGTGCGCTTGGCCGGCCGCTTCCTGCGCGGCGAGGCCAAACCCGAGGAGATGCGTCCCCTGTCCACGGACCCGGCCATGGGCACCGCCCATCC
>NZ_BBCC01000136.1 GCF_001311845.1 Desulfosarcina cetonica JCM 12296
GCCGGTTGGCCAACAGATCGGCCGGCAGGCCGACCGGCGGCAGGGCCCCGATCACCGGCATGCGGTCCTGCATGAGCTTCAGATCGGACCGCGGCGGTCTGCCGATGAGCACGGCCAAGGCATGTTCATTCGTTCGGGTTTCCGCTTTGACCAATGGAAGCTTGGCGCGCACGGTCTCAACCACCTGCTTTTGCTGATAGACGTCCAGCGCCGATACCATCCCTTTTCTGAAGCGCAGTTCGATAAGTTCCAGAAAGGTCTGATTATTTGCCAATTGTTTTTCCAACAGGGCGTCTTGAAGCCGCAGGGAGATCGTTGCCAGCCAGCGCTCGGTCACTTCGGCCGCCAGTGTCATCGCCGCCGTTTGCAGATCGGCCTGGGATGCCGACACATCCAAAAGCGCCGCTTCGTGTTGACTGCGGATGCGCCCCCACAGATCCAATTCGTAACTTCCGGCCAGCCCCAGCAAATAGTTATCTTCCCATTTCGTATCGGTGGACGTTGTGTACGTCCGGAACCGGCGGGCCTCACCGGAACCGTTGGCGCTCACGGACGGGTAGCGTTCCGCCCCCGCCACGACCGCCAACGCCTTGGCCTGGCGCAGGCGGGCCCAGGCTTCCTTCAGCGAGAAGTTATCCTTCAGGGCGGTATCGATCAGTCGATTGAGCTCGAAGGACCCCAGCGTTTGCCACCATGGCCGCAAATCGTCATTGGCACCATCGTAAATGGCAAAGGTCTCGGGGAGTTCCCCCGGCGCATCCGCAGGACCGGCAGGTTTGAAGGGCATGCAGCCGATCAGCATCAGCATGCCAAGAGACAGCCAGGTCCGAACCCATGCATCTGATGTTTTTCGCATGATTGAAACCCCCGAATGACGCCCATCCATAAGAAAACAATCCCAACGGCCGAAAATTTATCATTCCGTCCTGTTTGAAACAAGCGCAAAGCATGTTATGGACTTCCCCGCCAACCCTTTAATCGCTCCGATCCGCTTTCCCGTTTCCGCCGAACTGTATTCCAACCAGGAAGTCCTTATACCTGATTTATATACGTGGTTTTTACGAATTATTTTAGTATTGTGATTTACTTGAAAGCCTATATAATTTGGAAAATCATTCAAGAATCCTTAGAAAACCCAACATCTACAAACAATCGCACTGTCTTTCGGCTGGATAACCCTACCCTACTGAGATGATGAAAATGTATATGAGCACGACTGAAAAATCGACCGAAAAGGGGAGTATGATGATGAAGGAGTTAGTCACCTACATTGCCCAATCGCTGGTGGACAAGCCCGAGCAAGTCACCGTGGCGGAGGTGGAAGGGAATCAGACCACCGTGCTGGAGCTGACCGTGGCCAAGGAAGATCTGGGAAAGGTCATCGGCAAACAGGGGCGCACCGCCCAAGCCATGCGCACCATCCTAAGCGCCGTATCATCCAAGATCAGAAAGCGCACCGTCCTCGAGATCATCGAATAGTATCACCATACGGTTGATCATCGGCATTCCCTTGCGGTTTACATCGTCATCACCTGAAAACGGCGTTCCGCCCTTATTCGCGGTTACGAGCCACTCTATCGGCCCGCAGCGAAGGGGCGATAAAGCGGATCTCCGATAAGGACCATTTTCCAAGAGAGATAGGGCAGGCTGAGCTGGTAGCATTCGGCCAAGGTCAGCAGGCCCTCGGCGAGGAAACCAAAGAACAGCTCCGGATCGGGAAAGGCTTGCAGGTAGGGCTCGCCAACGGGTCCGAGGGTGGCACAGACCCCATTTTCAAGCATTCGTTTACACCAGACTTGACTGTCCGGATTTTTTAACGTGACGCATTCACTACTGGCCACGTGGAACCCCACCGCCCCCGGCTTCCAGTCAAACGCATCCACATACCGACCCAGATTGTACCAGCCACAGTACAAGGCTGCTTCAGGACACTGCCCCGGCTGAAAAAGCGCTTCATGATCGTCGACCACCACCCGCAATCGCCCGGAGGCCGCCACCCGCCGGGCGGCACGGTGAATGGCACGGTCATATTCACGATACGCCGAGGATGTGGGATCGGCCGTCATCGGCCAGCGGGCATCGAAATAGGCGATCCCGGAAAGTCCCGAGGCCTCGACACGCAGCGCATCATCGATGATGTGCCTCACACCGGCCGCCGTCGGGCCGTCAAGCCGCGCCACCATCAAGACCTCTTTTTTGGAAACGACGGGCACATGGTTCTGGAAAAGGAGACAAAACGGGTTCTTGATCCAGCCGCCCAGGGGCAACTCGGGGCATTTGACCACCGCCAGCTCCGAATCCAGCGAGGCCCACGGGTCATGTTGGATTTTTGCGGGTCCCGACCGATCGCTGCCTTTGGCCCAATCCCACCCCGGAGCCACCTTTAACGGCATGCCGTACATCAGCACGATGCATCGGATCGACCGGGCAGCCTTGTCCCCCGACAGATAGGCGCGGACATGGGCCGCAACCTTGCGGTCATAGATGTCGCGCGGGCAGACCTCATTATCCGGCAGGTCCAAGAGAAGCCGATTCGCTTTGGGAATTCGCGCCGACGAGCATAATAAGTGGCCAGGGCAACGCCCTCCTCGACCCGGCGATTGGCCACAATCAGAACTTCGTCGGGGTCCAGGGCAAACCCGCTGACCGGCAGCAGCAAAATGGCCAGAAGAACGCTGCCCACCCAAAAGGCAGTCCCCCGGTGAGAACGCCAATGGCAAATCAGCATCGTTCCAGCAGCATCCGCCGGATCTGGTCGGCGGAAAGTGGCAGGGGGTTGTTCTTGTTGCTCGAAAGCCCGATCAAACGATCCACATGGAACGCCGTTAGCCCGAATCTTCCGAGTCGCGGAATCGCCATAAGATCCAGCCAGCCATACAGCCGATCCACGAGAAACCGGCAGGCATCCATGGGGTCGTCGTAAGGGGCGCCGAACCATCGGCCGATACGGGCGAATTTGAACAGCGCCGCGGCCGCTTCAGCCGTGGCCGCAGCGGACAGGTTCTCCACGGTGGCGGCCACCGCCGGAGGAAGCAGATTGGCACAGGCGACCCCATGGGGGATGGCCACCATCCCTCCCATGGGACCGGCCACGCCGTGGATCACACCCAGTCCGGCATGGGCCAGGGTCACGCCGGAGAGAAATGCCGCAAAGGCCACATCCCCCCGGAGATCGATGCGTTCACCACCCGCTCCGCAAACCTCGGGTAACGCGGGGATCATGCGTTTCAATCCGTCTCTTGCAAGGGCATCGGTCAGCGGCGAAGCCTGGGTGGAAACGTAAGCTTCGATCAATTGGGTGAGGGCATCCATTCCGCAGGCGGCCGTCAGCAAAGGAGGTGCGGAAAGGCACAGCAGGGGATCCAGAATCGCCAGCTTGGGAATGTAGTTGTCATGCCGCAGCGATTTCTTGAACCCCTCTTCCCCCACCCGGGAAATAACGGCATTCTTGGTGGCTTCGCTGCCGGTTCCCGAGGTGGTCGGCATGGCAATCAGCGGCAGCGAACGCCCCGATGGCTGACGGCGTCCCACGCCTTCCAGATAATCGGCCACGGATCCCTCTTCGCAAAGCATGGCCGCAACCGCCTTGCCCGTATCCAACACACTGCCCCCACCGATGGCCAGAACCAGATCCAGTGCCGTGCCGCGGAAATCCGCCACGATGTCGTCCACCGCGGCCGGGGAGGGTTCGTCGCAAACCCGGCGATGCTGAACACGGATCCCCGCGACCTCGAGGTCCTGGGCGATGCCGGTCAGATGGCCGCTACGCGCCAGCGCGGTAGCACCGGTCAGCAGCAGTACATTCTGGCCGTAGGGCCCCACCGCGCCTGCCAGCTTTCCCAATTGTCCGGCGCCGAACAAAAGGCGCGGCATCCCCGTAAACGTGAACGATGTCTCCATCCGTTGTCTCCATGGTATCAAGGCTGATTCAGATGAATGAAATGCTACGCAAAACCTTAAGAAAAGTCAAAAGCGGACGATACGGTGAGAAAACCCAGGGAGGAATCATGACGAAACAACACTGCCAGTACCACCCCACCGTGCCGGCCCACTGGTACTGCGAAACCTGCAACAAGCTCTTATGTCCGCAATGCGTGGACACCCGGGACATGGGCGGCTATCGCCAAGGGGAGAAGCTGCACATGTGTCCCAACTGCAACCGACCGGTACAATGGCTGGGGGTCGGCAACATCATCGATCCCTTCTGGAAACGCATCTCCGGTTTTTTCATCTATCCCTTTTCCAAGCGGCCCCTGACCTTGATGCTGGTCCTGGCGGCCCTCGCGGCCCTGTTTTCGGGCATGGGCATCCTCGCGACCCTGGCCCAGGTGGCCGTCTGGGGGATTTCGTTCAAGTATGCCTATGCCATTTTACAAGCCACCGCCAGTGGTGACCTGACCACTCCGAAACTCAATTCCAGCACCCTTACGGAAAATTTTGGGCCGGTGGTCAAACAGGTGGGCATCTATGTGGCCATCTTCTTTGCGGCGGGCGTGGTATTCGCCAAATTGGGGATTGCCGGTGGCGCGATTTTCCTGATCCTGGCCACGCTCTTTCTGCCGTCCATGATCATCCTGTTGGTGACCACCGAGTCGCTGATCCAGGCCATCAACCCGATGATGTTCGTTACCCTGGCCTTTCGCATCGGCTGGGGATACCTCTTGATGTACCTTTTTTACTCCATTCTCGGCGGGGCGCCGGCACTGCTGGGCCGGCACGTCATCCAATACCTGCCGCCGCTGGTGCAGGTTTTTCTCTTCACGCTGGTCAAGATCTATTACACCTTCATCGCCTACCACCTCATGGGGTATGTCATCCTGCAGTATCATGAGGATATCGGGTACAAGGTGGATTTCGACGACTTCAAGGATCAGGCCACCGAAAACCATCAGGCCGCCCTGGCCGCGGATGACCCTGTCAGCCGATTGCAGCGCCGTGTGGCCCAGCTGATCAAGGATGGCGACCACGACGGTGCCCGCGCGCTCATTGAAAGTGAAACGGCCCGGGATGGAATCAGCGATCCGGTGTTGTCGGAGCAGTATTACACCCTGCTGAAACTGACCGGCACGACGGAAAAAATGATCGCTCACGCACGCGGCCATCTGGACCTTTTGATTCAAGCCGGCCAAAAGCAGCCCGCCATGGAAACCTACCAGGAATGCCTGGCCAAGGATCCGGCGTTCACGCCGGCCTCGGGCGTTCTGTTCAAAATCGCCGGCTGGTTGAACGAGACCGGCAAGCGCAAGGAGGCGATCGCGGCCTTCAACCAATTGACCAAGGCCTATCCCCAGGACCCGCTGGTGCCCAAATCCTATTTCCGTGCGGCCCAGATTTTCAACGACCATCTGATGAACCCCGATAAAGCCAAAAAAATCCTGAAGGGATTGCTCCACAAATATCCCGGCCACGATATCATTCCCTTTGTGGAGCGTTACCTGGGACAACTGGGGTAAAGGGCGCGGAAAAAACAGATCTCCTTGAAGGTGGTCGACAAATCTGGCAAAGAGAAAGACCGTCTGGCGTTGGACGCGCAGACGGTCTTTCATTATCGGCACTGGCCTGGCGCAAAGGATCGGCATGAACCACCCCAAGGAAGCGGAAACGCTCAACAAGATCGGCATGGCCACCATCATCATGATGGCCAGTGTCTTCCTCAGTCGCATCACCGGCGTTGCCAGGGAGATGGTGCTTGCCGCCCTGGCGGGCGCCGGAATCGAAGTCGACGCCTACCGGGTGGCGTTTGTCCTGCCCGAGATCCTCAACCACATTCTGGCCAGCGGTTTTCTGTCGGTGACCTTCATCCCCATCTTCTCCCGCCATCTTGAAGGTGACAGGGAACACGAGGGATGGCGGACGTTTTCCACGATCCTGACCGTCTTCGGCAGCCTGTTGCTGGTGCTCGTCGTCGCGGGCATGATCCTGGCCCCCATGGCGGTTCCCCTTTTGGCCGCCGGCCGAGACGATCCGCAATTCATCGCCCTGGCCGTCAGGATGACCCGCATCACCCTTCCCGCCCAGATCTTCTTTTTCGCCGGCGGCATGCTCATGGCCGTGCAATACGCCAAAACGCGTTTTCTGCTGCCGGCCCTGGCGCCGCTGGTCTACAATCTGGGCATCATCGCCGGCGGATGGCTGCTCGGCCCACGATGGGGCGTGGAGGGGTTTTGCTGGGGGGCCCTGGCCGGCGCGGCCATCGGCAGCTTCGCCATCCAACTGGTCGGTGCCATGCGGGTCGGCATGCGCTTTTGTCCGCTTTTCGATGTTCGCCACCCGGATCTCAGGCGCTACATTTTTCTGACCCTGCCTTGATGATCGGGCTGACCATGGTTTTTTCGACGGAGCTTTTCTCGAAATTTTTCGGCAGTTTCCTGCCGGCCGGGGCGATCGCTGGATCGATTACGCCATGCGCGTGATGCTGATTTTGGTGGGATTTTTCGGACAGGCCGTGGGGGTGGCTTCCTATCCCTTCATGACCCAACTGGCCGTTCAGGGGCGGCTCCGGGAACTCAATGCCACCATCAACAAGGTCCTGATCTACCTGTCCGTGGTCATTCCGGTGTCCATCCTGGTGGTCGTGTTGCGCCATGAAATCGTGCGCGTTTTGTTCGAACGGGGCCGGTTTACCCCCACGGACACGCAGATGACCGCCTTGACCCTGGCCTGTCTGATGACCGGGGCCATCGGGTTTGTCACCCAGACCGTGGTCAATCGCGGTTTCTATGCCACGCAGAACACCTGGCTGCCAACGGTTTTCGGCAGCCTGGCCGTGCTCCTGAGCCTGCCGGTCTACTGGGCCGGACTGCAAATCTGGGGTGTGGCCGGCGTCGGCCTGGCCATCTCCGCGTCCGCCCTCCTTCAAACCCTTTTGCTGTTTTCGGTCTGGAACCGGCGCAGCCGCAATAGAGAGGCCGCAAGCGTCTATCGCGCCTATGCCAAGGCCGCGCTCGCCGGGCTGGCCATTGGCGCGATTCTCTGGCCGGTGCATCATGGGCTGCGGATCTATCTTAACCGGCCGACCTTTTTTCAGGATGCGGCCGTGATCGGCATCGTGTCCGCCGGTTTTGTGGTCCTGACGGGTTTATGGGGCTGGACCTTCAAGGTCGAGGCGATCCTTTACCTGGCCGGCCGTGCCGCATCAGTCCCCGTCTTGCGCAGAATCAGGAGTGGTTTTCGGCAGGTGCGTTCATCCGCGAAATGATGCCGGCCTCCACGGAATCGGGATAGCGCCGGCGGATCAGGTCCCGATAGCGTTTCCAGTTCTCCAGGTGTCCGGCTTGGTGAAACGCCTTGGCCAGCTTGATCAGGCTGGCGGGGAGCCCCGGGGTCTGCGGTCGCTGCTTCAGGATGGCCAGCAGTATTTTTTCCGCGGACCCGGTTTCACCGGCAGTGGCCATGATCCCGGCCATCTGCAGGTAAAGCGGAATGGACAGGGCCGGCCGTTTCGTGAGACCGGTATAGGTGCCATAGAGCTGATGGCCGCCGCATGGGTCGCGGGGGTCTTGCCATAGAGCTGCAAAAGCCGCTTGGTCACATCGTGGAAGGCGGGCGAATCGGGGCTGAGCTTGTGAAGATTGAAGAGGTGGGACAGGGCCTCGGGATGGTCCGGCGACAATTCCAGGATTTCCTCGAACAGGGCCTGGGCCGGACGCATCTCCAGCTTGGCCACATGCTCCAGGGCCTGGTGCATCAGGGGCGCGATCTTGTCCTCGGCGGTCTCCGCGAAGCTGTCGCGATCGACCTTGCCCACCAGACGATCGCCGGCATAGGCCAAGAGGGCGCCGCCGGCCAATCCGCCGATATGGGCCACGTACGCCACATGACTGGCGCCACTGAAGAAGAGCTGGTAGCATTCGTTGGCGATCCAGGCCGGCAGCAGCACGATGGCCGGAATCCGGGCGGTATTGAAATAGAACCCCAATGAGTAGAACACGCTGACCCGCGTGCGTCCGTAAAGCACCGTATAGGCCCCCATCAAACCGGCAATGGCGCCGGAGGCCCCCACCAAGGGGACCATGCTGGAGGGATAGACCAGACAGAACAACCCGCCGGCCATCAGGCCGCTGATCAGGTAGATGCCGGTAAACAGCAGCCGGCCGGCACCAATCTCGATCATGCAGCCCAGGATCCAGAGAAACACCATGTTGCCCACCAGATGACCGACACTCCCGTGCAGGAACATGTAGGTGAAAAAGGCGGAAACCCGGGAAGCGGCCGGCCGCAGGCCGTGGGCATAGGCCACGCTACGGTTGCATTTTCTCTCGTACTCCTGACGCAGCCCGCGCCAGTTCTCATATTCGGCATTTTGGGGAGTGATCACCCGGCCATTTTTAAGACGGCGGAGAAAATCGGCGTCGGTCTCCAAGGCAAAGTGAAGCCGCATCATCGCCTCGGTATCCGCCGGGTCCGCCGCCAGGGCTTCATCGTCTGCCTTTCCGGTCGCTTCGAGATAGTCCCGGTAGTATGGCAGCTCGATGGCCATCAGCCCCGAGTCCAGATAGAATTCCTCGGCCGCCATGCGCGCCGCATCGTCATGGGTCTGGAAGAGAAAGTAAACCAGACAGTTGATGAGCAGGATCACCAGGGTGATCAGCGGCGGATTTCTCCAGCCGATTTTACCGGAAATGGGAATGATCAGCATGTCGATTGTAAATGGTGTTAGGTTTGAAGTTCCCGAATAAACGGTCCCAATGCGCTGATCCCTTGGGTTTCGATCAGCCGCAGGGCCTGCGTGCCAATGACAGCGATATCGGCCTTGCCTTCGAGAAACTTGATGTCGGATTTGTCTTTTACCCCGAATCCCAGGGCCAGGGGCAGCCCGGTGGCCTTGCGGCAGCGTGCCAGGTACGTGTCCAGGGTGTTTGAGAACTCGGTCTGGTCGCCGGTCACCCCTTTGCGGGCCACACAGTAGACAAAACCGTCGGCCACCTCGGCGATGGCCGCAAGGCGCGCCTCGGACGTGGTCGGTGAGAAGATGAAAATCGGGCTCAGTTGGTTGCGCCGCATGGCCGCCAGGTAATCGCCGGCCTCCTCGGGCGGCAGGTCCGGCACGATGGATCCCTTCAAGCCGGCAGCTTGCATCTCGTCCACGAACCGGTCCACGCCGTATTTGAAGAGAATGTTGTAGTAGGTCATGTAGAGAAAAGGAATCGGGAATTCCCGAGCCACGCGACGGCCGAAATCCAGGCACTGGGCCACCGTTACCCCGCCGGCCAGGGATTTCTGGTTGGCCTTGAGAATCACCGGCCCGTCGGCAATGGGCTCTGAAAAGGGAATCTGCAACTCCATCAGGTCCACCCCGGCCGCCACCATGGTGCGCACGATCTCAAAGGAGTCTTCCAGGGAGGGATAGCCGATGACGATGTGGGTCATCAGCAGGATTTTTTTCTCTTTCAGTCGGGATCGGATATGGGATTCAAGCATGGTATTGTTTCGCCTTTTGGATGATGAATTGTTTCCATTTGGGGTCGTCGAAGGCATCGGCGATGGTGAAGATATCCTTGTCACCACGGCCGGACTGGTTGATCAGGATGATCTCGTCGGCGGACATCGTCGGCGCCTCCTTGAAGGCACGCGCGAAGGCATGGGCCGATTCCAGGGCCGGGATGACCCCCTCCTTCTGCATGGTCAGACGCACCGCCGCGATCACTTCCTGATCCGTGGCGCCTTCGAAGCGCACGCGCCCCTTCTCCTTGAGGTCGGAGAGGATCGGCGACACGCCCACGTAATCCAGACCGGCGGCAATGGAGTGGGTCTCGCGCATCTGGCCGTCGGCGTCTGCAGAAAGTAAGTCTTGTACCCCTGGGCCACGCCCACGCTGGCGTCGGTGGAGCAAAGCCTTGCGGCATGCTCACCGGTGGAAAGCCCCCGGCCGGCGGCCTCCACGCCCACCAATTCGACGTCGTCGTCAAAAAAGCCGCTGAAGACGCCCATGGCGTTGGAACCGCCACCCACGCAGGCGTAAACCCGGGTGGGCAATCGCCCTTCCCGCTCCATGAACTGCCGGCGGGCCTCCTTGCCGATGATGGACTGGAACCAGGCCACCATCTCGGGAAAGGGGTGCGGCCCACAGGCCGTGCCGAGCACGTAATGGGTATCGTCCATGTGGGTCACCCAGTCGCGAAAGGCCTCGTTGATGGCGTCCTTGAGGATGCAGGTCCCGTCGGTCACCGGCACGACGGTGGCCCCCAGTTGCTCCATCCAGAAGACGTTGGGCCGCTGACGTTCCACATCCACGGCACCCATGTAAATCGTGCAATCGAATCCGAAACGCGCCGCCATGGTGGCCGTGGCCACGCCGTGCTGGCCGGCGCCGGTTTCGGCGATCACGCGCGTCTTGCCCATGCGTTTGACCAGCAAGCCCTGGCCCATCACATTGTTGGCCTTGTGGGCGCCGGTGTGATTCAGATCCTCGCGCTTGATAAAAATGCGTGCCCCGCCGAAGTGGCGCGTCAGGTTCCGGGCATAGGTAATGGGCGTGGGCCGGCAGGAATAGCTGGCCATCAGCTGCTCGTAGTCGTGCCAGAATATGGGATCGTTTCTGGCCTCGGTATAAATCCGCTCGAGTTCGTCGAACGTGGCAACCAGGATCTCGGGCAAAAACGCCCCGCCGAAGTCGCCGAAATAGCCGCGTCTATTCATGACTTAACCCTCCAATCTGTTGGGAGAAAACGAATCGCTGGGTGTTGCAGTACAGGATTGAGAAAACCGCGTTGTCCGCCTGGGCAAAGCTCAGGTAGCGGTGTGCCGTGAGAATCGGCGTATCCTTCGAAACGCCCATCAGGCGGGCACGCACATCGTCCAGCCGGTCGATGCGAAAGGTCTGCCGGCCGCCCGTCGGGCGCATGTAGAAACGCGTCTCGACCACCTGGGACAGGGAGCGGCCGGTGAGGTCGATCTCCTCAATGCCGGCGAAAAGCATTGGATGGAGGTAAATCTCCTCCAACAGCACGGGCGTCCCGTCCACCCGGCTGAGCCGGGAAAGGAAAAAGGCCTGGCCGCCGGCAAAAGGGTTTTCGCTGGCCTCCGGAACCCCAATCCGCCGGGTGGCATCAAGCAGGCGGACCTCGACGTCGATGCCTTTTTTGAAAGGCCGAGCTGGTGCCGGCCAGGGAGAAGAGATCGACCTCCGGGACCGGCGGGCGCACATAGGTTCCCGATCCCCGCCGACGGGTGAGCAACCCCCGGCGGACAAGCAGATCGATGGCCTGGCGCACCGTGGGCCGGCCGATGCCGTAGGTTTTGGCCAGCTGCGGCTCGGACGGAATCCGCGATTCCGGCGGATAGTCCCCGGCATCGATCGCCGTCATGAGCAGATCAGCCAACTGGTGGTATAGGGGTATGGGGGAGTCGGGATTCAGCATGATGGCAAATGATCTGCCATCAATATGTAAAGTTGTCAAGACAATTTTACATGTTTCTTCATACGAAATCTTAACGCATGCCTACACGAAGTCATCGTCATCAAAATCCATTTCGGGATAGTATTTATCAGCACATTGCTTGCAGATACTATGGGAAAATTGGGCTTTTGTATGCGCACTGACATAGTCTTCCAATGGGCTCCAGGCCCCATCTGCCTCCCTTACTCTTTTGCAAAACGAACAGATGGGAAGAAGATGCCGCAGTTGCTTGATCTCCAGGTGGGTCTTTATTCTTGCCATTAATTCAGCCGCGATGAACGGCTTGGTAATATAATCCGACCCACCGACATCGAACCCCTTGACGATATCATCGCTGTGGGATTTGGCCGTCAAGAAAATAACGGGAATATGGCGGCACGCCAAATCGCTTTTTATCCTTTCGCAGACCTGATAGCCGTCCATTTCAGGCATCATGACATCCAACAAGATGAGATCGGGTAGAACATCCGCCACAAACGCCAACGCTTCAACGCCATTTTGGGCGACGCCGATCTCATAGCCATGCGGCATCAGCAGATTGCCCAGGAACTGGACGTTTTTGGGATTATCGTCAACGATGAGGATCAAGGGGGCGTTATCGGTCACCTGAATTCTCCAATTGGGCAACGAGGGCGTCAATCCCTTCAGCATAGGTGCTCAGACAGGCCTTCATTTCCCTGATGTCAAAAATATTGAAAACGTCGAGCATGTGGGAACCATACGCCGCGAGGGGCGCGGCATGGAAGTCTTTCCCAATGGCCACCAGCATCTCCCCCAGGTTTTTGAAATCACTGGCCAGGAATGTTTTGTTGAGTTTCTGAAAGGAAGGAATGACCTCGTGCTTGAGTCGCTTGCGCAGGGCTGCCGGATGGTGAACGGCGTCAACGGCCAGGCACGCCGAAACATCCTGGATTTCGGAGCGCATGGCAGCCTGGATGGTATGCGCCAGGTGCCGGGACACCTCGCCGATCAGGCCCTCGATAGTAAACGGCTTGGGCAAAAACCCATCAAATCCGCGCTGAAGCGCCGCCGTTTTGTCACGTTGGGTGGCGGAAGCGGACAAGGCGACAATGGGGATCCAGGACGTGTCACCACTTCGTTTAAGCTGTTTCATGGCCTCGAGACCGTTGAGCACCGGCATTCTGAGATCCATCAGGATCAACGCGGGGTTGGCCTGCCGTGCCATTGATACGGCTTCCCGACCGTTGGTTGCCGTGATTATGTCCAGCCCCGCCTTGGCAAGAATCTCCGTTAACAGCACGCGATTCGATTCAACATCGTCGACGACCAGCACCCTGGCAGGAGAAAAGGCGATGTTTTCGAAGGCGGGCGGCCCGTTTCCAGACGGTCGGTTTTCCGGGGAAGCGATTTTCACGTCCGACAGTTCAATCTTGAAGCGACTGCCTTCACCGGGCGTGCTGGAAACCGAAATGGCACCGTTCATGAGCTCGACCAACCGCCGGGTGATGGCCAAGCCAAGGCCGGTACCACCATACCTGGCGCGATCCTGGCCGGAGCGCTGCTCAAAGGATTCGAATATCCTTTCCTGCTCGTCGTCGGGAATGCCGATACCGCTGTCCTCGACCCCGATTGTCAGACACAGGCGATCGTCCCCTTGCTTCCGGTAGGCCGACGATAGCTTCACGAAACCGTCTTCCGTAAACTTGATGGCATTGCCGATCAGGTTCAGCAGAATCTGCCGAATACGGACTTCATCCAGATAGAGCCATTCCGGTTGATCCGGCGGAATCGCGCTGGAGAAGACCAGATTTCTGGAATTGATTGCATTATCGAATATCTGTTCCATCTCCATGAAAATCGAAGCGAGATTGACCGGCGCAAAGGCAATATCCATTCTTCCGGCCTCGATTTTGGAAAGGTCGAGAATGTCGTTGATCAGTGTCAACAGGTTCCGGCCGGCGGTCTTGATGGCGTCCAGATAGCTTATCTGCTTTGGATCGGTGGCCAGGGCGGAAAGCAGTTCGCTGAATCCGGTCACCGCATTGAGCGGCGTGCGCAATTCATGACTCATGTTGGCCAGAAATTCCGATTTGGCCTTGTTGGCGTCATCGGCCTTTTTGCGGGCGATGGCCAGTTCCTCATTCCGGGCCGCCAGCGCTTCGGTTCTTTCCCGCACCCGTTGATCCAATTGGTTGTAAATCCGGGCATTGTCCAGGGAGATGGCAATCTGCGTCGACAACAGTTTGATCATTGCCTGTTTTTTCAGGGTGAACATATTTTTGATGCGTCGATGCTCAAGGTAGATGACGGCAATGCTCCGGGAGCCGACGGTGGCCGGCAGAACGATGAGCGACTGCGGATTGACCCGCTTGAGATAGGGATCCGCGAGGTAACCGGGAAACTGGTCGAGGTTGGCGGGCTGGCCGGTTCTGATCACATAGTTGACCATATCCACCGACAGCATCTCCTTGTGCAGGGGAATGCTTTCCAATATGCGTCCCTCCCCCTGAATCGTATTGAACGCCTCAACACGCCAGTCCTCGTTTTTCAGGATCACGGCACCCCGCTCGGCCCCGGATATCTCGAGGAGAATCGGCATCATCTGTTTCAGCAAATTTTCGATATGGGTTTCCCGGGCCAACACGTTCTGGGAATGGATGACGCCCAGCAGATCAAGATTCTGGGCTTCACCTTCAAGATAAATCGTATGATGTTTGCGCTTGAGCTGCTCACACTTGCGCGTTGCCCCCCAACACGCATAATAATAAAAAGCTTGCCGGGCGTAATACTCGTAAAGTTCCGCGTTCTCCTGTTCTTCCCAGAACGAGGAAAACCGCTCGCAAATCAATGCGCTCTCATGCATGAATCGATTTTGCCGGGAAGCTGCCAGCGCCGCTGTGTAGCATTTTATTGCCTGGGGGGTTTCGTGTTTTTTTCTGGCGATTTCCGCTTCCAGCAAATGCACTTTATGGCTGAAGTTCTCGGGAGCACCGTCATTCCATTGTTTGAGTTGTTGAAGATCGCCCAAAAGCGTTGACCAGTCGTTATCGGTGGGGTCCAGCACGGCACAGGCACTCAACGCCGCGTAAAAGACACCCGCCGGAACCGAAGGAAACCCGGGGATAGTATAAAGAAGCGCCCTGACCTTCCGTCCGAAACCGTAGGCTTCGAGAGTAGCGCCGAACATGAAAGCCAATTGCGTTTTACAGATATAAAAGAAGCACAGCCCCATTGCGTTGTCTTGATTATTTTTTATAAAAGCGGCTTCCCTGAATCCTTCCCGGCAGAGGTTTAAAAAATCCCCATCGCCGGACAGCAAGGTCTGTACCACTTGAAAATATGGCGAGATCAATGCTTCCCATGAAGATTATGGGTGTTGGCATTAAAATGCATCCCTTTTTCAATTTCCGCCAGTACCAACGCCAGCGTTTCGCCGCGTTCCCAAAAGTAGGTCACCGTGTTGTAATAGGTATAACCGGCCATTTGGATATCACCGCCCTGCATCAGCAGATGGTGGGCATCCCTGGCGATCTCGATGGCGGTGTCATCCTTGATCGGCCGGGCCCAATGCCAGCAGAACAGGATAAAGAGATGTTTTGCGTTTCCCAGGGCCCGTTTGTTACTGGCGGCGATCTGTATGGCATATTCGGCGTACGCGTAACCGGCCAGGTAATCGTTCCGAATCAGGATGAACGGCGTGGAGGCAACGGAAAGGGGGTAGGCCATGGCTTCGAAAACACCGTTTTGGACGGCCAGCCTCAGGGTCGTGAAGATCAACAGGCAGGCAACCATGGGATTGTAGAAAAAAGCGGCGGGGACCATCGCCAGGATCAGCTCGCAAACAAACGCCATCTCATGGATGTTCTTCCTTTCGATGTTTTGAAGATCGGATATCTTTTGGATCCCCGCCTTCGCGAACAATGCCTCCACCTCGCTGAATTCACGCGCCAGATCCTTCGATTGGGGATCGATGGAAAGCGCGATACCCATTTTCTCCAGGATGGACATCCCGAAAACGACGGCATCCTTATACCGCCGCCGCATGCTGTCCTGGGAAAGCTTGGAAAAGTAGTTTTCCCTCAGCGTCAGAAAATCCTCGCGACCGGCCAAGTTCTCATAAAAAAAGGCATCCGCCTCCTCGAACCGGCTGTTCAGGTAAAGGGCGATATGGTACTCACGGTGGACCTCAAATCGGATGGATGCGGAAGAATCGTCCTGCAAAAGGGCCATCGCCCGCCGGATATACCCGAGGAACTCGCCGTAGGCTGAAATCTCCTTGCTCTTCAAAGCGGCCTTCAGGTAAATGCCAATATATTTTTCATGGTCGCCGTGGATACAATCAAACGCCTTGTCCAGGTGACTTGCAAGATTGAAAAGTTCATCGAGGCTCTGAAAGCGCGCATGACGCATGAGCGTATTGGCAATGGTAAAGTGCAGCTCGGGAAGATTTTCGATCGGGTTGAGCTGATAACAGGCCTGCTGGATTTTGTCATGGGCGAAGTAGACCTGATTCTGTTCATAATACAACAGCCCCTCCGCAAAAGGGATCTCCAGGATTTTCGAGATATGCGCCGTGCCCTTTTCCGTGACAACCGATAGAACATCAAGATTCACATGGTGTCCCACTGCGCCGATGATTCGCATCAGATCGGTCACTTCATCCGACAAGCGTCTCAGCCGGGTCTGCATGAAATCGACCACATTGCTGGAGACCTGCAGGGTTGACACCTTCGCATGATCGATGGTCCAGCGCTTGTTTTTCACATCCCGTTGAAAATATTTCTGATCCGCCAGTCCTCTCAAGAGTTGGTGGACAAAAAAGGCGTTCCCGCGGGTCTTTTCAAACACGATGCGGCTCAACGACGAATCGTCCTGTCCCAAACTGTCCTGGATCAGTCGTGAAACATCATTCGGTTCCAGATCCCTGACGTTTACCTGCTGATGCAAAATCGTATCCTTGCCGATTTCATCCATGAATTGCCGGAACGGATGATGTTGATCCACGGCATTGGACCGGTAGCATAAAAGGATCAGCAAAAAGGGTGTCCGACGCTGAAGAATGGCGCGCAGGACATTGAGGGAAACCAAATCCGTCCACTGCAGATCATCTAAAAAAGGACCAGCGGCCGCTTTCGCGTCGCCACGATACGGATCAGTTTTAAGAAGACATAGTTGAAACGGTTCTCGGCCTCCTCGCCCACCAGTTTGTCAACCGGGGCCTGTTCGCCAACGATCAGCGCCAGCTTTGGAAAAATCGAGGTTAAAATCAGCCCCTGGTCCCCGATGCCGTTGGCAAACGCTTCGCGAAAATCATCCAGGACCCGCTGATCCGATAACAGCAGCATGTCAAACAGCCTATCGAAGGCTTCGACAATCCCAAAATAGGGAATATCCTTTTTATATTGCTGAAATTTCCCAGAAATGAGGCGGCATGCGTCCGGGGGCAGTGTTTTTTGGAACTCGGCGACAAGTGTTGATTTTCCAACGCCCGAATACCCGGCAATGGTCACCAGACGGCCGCTGCCATCCTGAAGCCCCCCGAGGGCCGCTTTCAGCAGCCCGATTTCCCGTTCCCGGCCATAGATCTTATCGGACACCCTGAATTTGCGATCCATGTCCCGGCTGGCCAATTGAAATCCCGGATCATCATGATGTTCCAGATCAAACAGGATGCCTTCGATGGATTGGTAGCGGGCGCTTTTCTCTTTCTCCAAAAGCTTCTCCACAATTTGCGACAAGCCTTTGGGAATCGTTGGATCCACGGCAACGGGTGGAATCGGTGGTTTGGCCACATGAAGGGCGATCAGCTGCGAGAGGTTATCGGCTTCGAAGGGCAGTTTTCCAGTCAACAGCCAATACAGGAACACGCCAAATGCGTAATAGTCACTGATGGGCGACGCGCCGCCATCCACTCTTTCCGTACGTTCCGGGGCGACGAATTCGGGATTGAGAATTCCTTGATAAATGGACGTCGCAAAGCCGCCTGCAATTGTCGCCGATATGAAATCATGCAGCATCGGTTGGCCATGGGGACCGATGGTAATGGTTCCGAGGGACAGATTGTTGTAGATGACCCCCTTTTCATGCACATCCCTCAGAATGGATAAAACCGATGCGGCAACGTCGATTTTTTCCGACAGCGGCCGGGGTTTCCTGAAATACAGCGCCGGTGCAACCCCCTTGATGGCGCCTGCGCCAAAAAGGTCTTCCCCCCCGCCTGGAACCTTTCGACGAACTGGTCAACGGAGGCACCATGAAGATATCTGGACAGCATGAACTCATGCTCCGCGATTTCCGGGTTGACATATTCATGCAACAGGCAAGCGGATTGATCGGACAGCGCCGAATACACGGTTTTATAACGTTCTTTTTTGAAAACCGTGGAAATTTCGAATTTGCCAATCTTCATTGGGGGCTTCTTGTTGGCCTCATCAAGGACCTGAAGGATTGTTATGGTCAGGACGCGACCTGCCATCGGCTGGCAGGATACCGGTATTGCCGGAACGGCGTTTCGAGGTAGGACCAGGAAGCAGAAAACAGGGCGCAGATAACGTTTCCCGCCAGGGGTTATCACGAATTTTTCT
>NZ_BBCC01000137.1 GCF_001311845.1 Desulfosarcina cetonica JCM 12296
ATCAAATGTAAAATTCTGGTTGGATTCTACTACCGATGCAATGAAATATATGTTCCCATCGTTTATCGATCCATCTCCCAACCATTGCTGGTCGAAGATGAAATCTCCCAGAAAAAACATTGTGCAATCCCCAATCGGCCTGAGAACATAACCAAAAGGGTTCAAATTCGAACTGCGAATATGAACCGGGCCGTCTTGAGCACGAAAAACTATCGTCGAACCGTTAGTCTGGGGAAAATGGTATGTTCTGCCTTCATCGAAATATTGCCCCGAGGACACGTAGACAATGTGCTTGCCTCCGTCGTTAATTGAATTCCAGGCTTTTCCAATTGTTTTCCAAGCATGACTATCATCGGCTGATGTTCCATCGTTTCCGTCATCTCCGATGGTATTGACGTAAAATACATCTGCGAATCCAAGTGAAGGAATAAAGAATGATAAGATCGTTAAAGCCAGGAATACGCTGCTCAAAAAGGGTTTCATGGCATCTTCCTTCTCTGACAATGACTTCCAGAATAATTTTAAGTGATGGTTTACCGATCGATCTCCGTTCCTCGGTGTGCGAAGTACCAGTTGGAGGACGCCTCCAGACCATTGTATTTTGAAACGCCCAGTTTGGGAATGAGGATATAGCTCCGCACCCTGGATCACAAAACCAGTTCCGTGCTAACATCGAAAGAAACGCTAATTAGCTACCCAATGTTAGCGTGGAATTAAGTGTGGAAAGATTTTCTTCTTGCTGAAGTTTCTATTGAAAGTCTAACTTGACATGCGTTGGTAGGTTTTATGGGGAGTTTGCATAGTGTTCCTCGTTGGATCCTGAGGAAAAGTCAGTTTTTCTCAACTCGAAGACTGGCAAGCTTTTTTCGAGCGCATCACGTTTGGTTTTCTATCATAGTTCTAACAAAACGCTAATTCGTCCCTAATTTTTTTAAGCCACACAATACAAAACGACAAGCGCTGATCAGGGAACGTTTCCAGACCAGCGAACATATATAAAATAAATGTGGGGTACTTTGCTGACTCGGTCGAGTACCAGAAAGCCCGGTTCCGCGGAATTAACTTTTAATAACGCATGGAAGCGGACTGTTGTTTTTGGGCCCGGCTTTACAAGGATGGAGGGCTCAAAAATGAAAGGCATGAGGTTGTTTTTAAGAACCACAGTTCCGCTCTTCTTATCGGGTCTTCTCTTTTTAGCCGGCGAAATGAATGCGGCGGCTGATCTGATCGGCATTACACCCTATAATCCGAGCGTAACGGTTTTCGGTGTTGATGTCGACTACGATGCAAGATATGTTAGACAACTGAAAGCCTACCAGGGAGAGTTCACAATTTCAGGCGGCTATGCTGCCCTTATAACAATCCCAGGGGATTTATACACCACCTTAAACTTCACCTATACCTTGGATGCCGAACTGCTGATCGATAAGAGAAACAATATCTCCATCGATAGCGGCAGCCTGACCGTCACGGCGACCATAGACGACCCGGATTATACCGACCTTCTTGACGCCATGGTTCCCGGTCGTACTTCCACGGGGACGCTGGTGGCCAGCACTGAACTGGTGGACTTCGGCTGGGGCGGCTGGGGCCCGGTCGGTACTTTCGAGTTCATTTTCGAAAACAACGTTTTCCCCGACTGGTTCGGCAGCGAGTTCGATGGCTATGCCTACGTGCTGGTACCGATTTTTAATCTCTCCATGCTGTGCATCGGCGATTGGGACTCCGAATTCGGCATGAGCGCTCTTTTTAAATCCGACTGGACGGCGAAATCCAGTGTGACTACCTGGGTCCCAATTCCAGCAAGCATCCTGCTGCTTGGCTCCGGCATCGGCGTGCTCGGGATCAGAACCCACCGGAACCGTAAAGGAAAACAGCAATAATCGAATGCTGCGCCAGTTCCGGGTGCTGAGAAGATCAACATAATCGGAAGAAACGCGAATCGACGGTCCACCGTTTATCGTGTTCTCCGCAGATTGAAAGATGGTTCGCGACGGTCTGTATACCGTGGCGGGCCATCTCTGGTCTATATTATCCGCCGGCCCGGCTTCGGCGATAGAACCTTCATGGTCGCCAGGCCGCGCATCGCCGCGAAGTATAACGTCATTTCCTGCCGGACAGTAGCAAATGGACTGAGATCCTTTAAAATAAAGATGATGGGCCGTGTAATGGATAGAATGCGCCTTCCCTTACCCTCCAAAGCAGACCGTCGGTATTGATATCCTTCCCTCCTATGCCGTTGCTTTCCCGCCCGATGGCAAGTTCGAGTCCTTTGGCTGTCAAATTCTCACCATTGATACCATTGCGATAAAAATGTTTTCTGCATATCACCCGCCAGCCAACGTCCCGGAAAATTCACGAATGATCTGGAGGATTTTAGCAGACTTCTCCATGGGAACCAGGTGCCCGGCACCGGGGACACGCTGATAGCGGCAGTCTGGGAATCGAGTTGCCGCCGCGGGCAAATCGATAAACTGCCGATTCTCGCTCTCCGCGCCTTCGATGACCAGTACGGGACATTGGATGTGGGGAATCAAGGGCCAGGGATCGTTGGACATGCCGCCCATGTAGATGGCGGCTTCGTTGGGCGGTGAACAGGCCAGCTCAAGGCCGAAATCGTCATTGGTCTTCGTGCCATGTTCGATATAAAGGTCGAGAAACGCCTTTTCCCAGCGGGCAAACAGCGGTTTTGTTCTGAGATAGGTCTTCATTTCGGCGGCATCCGCCCATCGATTGCGCCGTTTTAAGGATTTGGCGGCCAGGGGATGGTCCTCGGGGGTGATGGCCTGCCGATAGTAGTCTTCGGGAAAGAAGATCGGCTCGATCAAGATCAATCCGGCAGCATCCAAGCCATACCTGGACTGGGCCAGGGTGACCACCGTCGCCCCCATGGAGTGGCCGATGAGAACCGGCCGTTCGATGGCCAGGGCGCTTAACAGATTGGCGAGATCCCTGGCCAGAACCATCCAATCCAGCCCTCCCTTGTAAGGGTCGGTTTGCCGGTGGTCGCAGAAGTAGGGGGCGATGACCCGGTACTCAGGCGCAAGGCGGCTGGCGATGGGGTGCCAGAGCCAGGGCAGGAACCCGGTGGCATGCAAAAGCACGATGGTTGAATGGCTGTCACCCTCATAGGCAAGATATTGAATGCTGATATCCTCGATGGTCTGAGACGAAACCGGCGGTAAATGGTCGTTCATCCTCACCTCCTGATGTTTTTCGATAGCGACTGCCGTGCTCAACCTGAAAGTGATGCGCATGCATGGGGCGTCCGGGATCATTGCACGATATCCGATTTTTTTGTAGATGTCTTAGACGGATTTTTCAAATAGTGGGAGAAACGATAGATGATGAATAACAAGACGCGGATTGTCGTGGGGACTGTTCTGCCTGTTGACCGTGCTGGCCATGCCGATTTTTGCCCAAGAGCCGGTTCCTTCCCCGCTGGCCATTGCCATTTTCCCCTGTACGGATGTGGTGAGTAGCTTTAAGAAATTTTATCCGTTGATTACCTATCTCAACCAAACCACTCACCTGAATATCCACCTGATGCTTCACCAAGACCCTGCCAACTACGAACGGGCCATAAAAAATGGCGAGTTGGATTTTGTTCTGCAAGATCCCCATGGATATGTGCGATCGGCCCATTTGTACAATCGGCATAGTCTTCTGCGTAGCTTGACAATGGATGGGAAAACGAGCCAATGCGGGGTTGTCGTGGTCAGGAAGGACGGGGGGATCCATTCGATTCAGGACTTGAAACAGAAAACGGTGATGTTTGGCCCGACGGTGTCGTCCGCCCGATGGATCGCGGCCCGATCGCTATTGAAAGCAAACGGCATCCATATCGAAAGCGACCTGGGCGGATATTCTAATGGCGCTTGCTGTGAGGATATTGCCTTCAATGTTTATATGCATGCCGTGGATGCCGGCGTGGTGTGTGACCATTTCCTGGCGGAACATCATCTTAAACAGCGCGAATTGGGGGTGGATGCGGACCAGCTGATGATGATCGGCATAACGCAACAGGTCCCCACCAAAGTTCTGGCGGCGGCCAAGCATGTTGACCCGCTGGTGGTCGCGTCTGTCAACCAGGCCCTCTTGCATCTGGATCCGAACCTGCCGGAGCATCGGCAAATATTGAACCAGGCCGAGCTTGGCGGTTTCCAGGAGACCGATGACATGGCCCTTGCCGATATCAAAAAAATGCTGGACGCCATCGCCGAAGAGTAACCTTTTCTTCCCGAATCGTTATATCTTTCAGAATCGTTATAATCAGATAACGCCTTTCGTCTGACCAGGGAACGTATATGCACTTTATGCGCAAACCATTCATGTTCGGGTTGCGATTCAAGCTGACCCTCCTGATCGAGGGAATGATCGTGCTGCTTGTTCTTGTTACCGGGGTTATTACGACCTTTCGGGAGAAGAAGGCGCTGGAGGTCGAACTGCACAAAAGAGGCTTGGCCCTGGCGTCGGATCTGGCCCAGTTCACCACGCGCCCGCTGCTGAGCCGGGATTTGCCGACCCTGCGCCGATTCGTCAATCATTCAACGGCGCAGGAATACGTGCGTTATGTCATGGTCGTCGATCCCCAGGGACGCGTGGTGATGCACAGCGATCTGGCGGAGGTGGGCAAGCGCCTGGACGACCTTTCCCTGGGGGTTGGCGCATGCCCCGGCGGCTATCGCCGCGTGTCCACCCATCTTCCCGAACCAAAGGAAATGCACTGTGACTTGGCGGTCCCCATAACGGTTGAAACGGCGCGCCTGGGAACCATCCGGCTGGGGTATTCGTATATGGCCGTCGAGAAGGAAATTGACCTGGCCCGGCGTCAGATTGTGCTCATCGGTGTCGTGACGATCCTGATCGGCGGCGTTATCGCCTATTCTCTGGCCTCGTTTATTGCCGCGCCGATCAAGCGAATGATCGCGGCCACGGAGGCGGTTGCCGATGGAAATCTGAAGCCCTACCTGTTTGTTGACCGAAACGATGAAGTCGGACTCCTTTCCAGCTCATTCAATAAGATGGCCGCGGAGTTGGAAAAACACCGCCTGCATCTCGAAAACCTGGTGCGGGATCGAACCGTCGAACTTGAGACCACCAATGGGAAGCTGAAACAGGAAATCGTGGAACGCGAATTGACTCAGGAGAAGTTGATGCAATCCCGCGAACGCTTACGGGATCTGGCACTTCATTTGCAGTCCATCCGCGAGGAAGAGGCCAAACGGATTGCACGGGAAATCCACGATGAGCTGGGACAGACGCTGACTGCCATCAAATTCGACCTGCATTGGCTGGATTCCAAGTTGTCCATGGATCCCGGGTTGCTTCATGAAAAAATACAAAAAATGTCAGGCCTGATCGATGCGACGGCAAAAACGGTACGCCGCATCGCTTCGGAACTTCGGCCGGGTATCTTGGACGATTTCGGCCTGTCAGCCGCCATGGAGTGGCAGGCCCGGGAATTCGCCGATCGCGTCGGAATTGCCTGCGCGTTCACCGCCGAGCCGGAGACGATCGTGTTGGACCCCAAACGGTCCGTGGCGGTTTTTCGGATTTTCCAGGAGGCCCTTACCAATGTCGCCCGTCATGCCCGGGCAACCGCCGTTACCATTGATTTGACGGAAACGGAAACAACGCTGGAATTGGTCGTCCGCGACAATGGCATCGGCATATCCGAGGAACAAATCCTCACATCCCGGTCATTTGGCGTTATTGGCATGCACGAACGCGTCAACCATTTGAATGGCACCTTCAGTATCCATGGTGCACCCCGGACGGGGACCACGGTTAAGGTCCGTATCCCAAAGGAGAAGAGATCATGTTAAAGATTCTTGTCGCCGATGATCACGCGATTGTCAGGGAGGGGTTGAAGCAGATCCTTTCCGAATCCGCCGATATGAGGGTGGCTGGTGAGGCGGCCAGCGGTTGGCAAGTGCTGGAAATGAGTCGCCAAAAACGTTGGGACATGATTTTGCTGGATATCACCATGCCGGGAGGAAACGGTCTGGAAACATTGAAACAGCTGAAAAAGGAAAAACCCCATCTCCCGGTGCTGATGCTCAGCATGCATCCCGAAGAACAATATGCCATTCGCAGCATCAAAGCGGGTGTGGCCGGTTACCTGACCAAGGAAAGTGCGCCCCAGGAACTGGTCAAGGCCATTCGCAAGGTGGCTCGGGGCGGGCGCTATATCAGTTCTTCCCTTTCGGAAAAAATGGCGGTCTATCTGCAAGACGATTCTGAAAAATCACCACATGAACGCCTTTCCGACCGTGAGTACCAGGTAGCCCGAATGATTGCTGACGGAAAGACCGTGACCCAGATTGCCGATGAACTCTGCCTCAGCGTAAAAACCATCAGCACCAACCGCACCCGTGCCCTGAGAAAAATGGGAATGCATACCAACGCCGAAATAACCACCCATTTCATCAAGCACGGGCTGGCCGACTGACCGATTACCTCCGACGGCTACCATTGATGACGACCGATAGCGGGAACGCCGTTATCGGTCGTCTCGTTTTGTCATCCCGTCGCTTTCCCGCTGTTTGTTTACTCCCGTTTTGATCGAAAACCCGCCAGGCTTGTCTTATCCCTTCGATTGCTTCTCCTCATCCATGCCGGCCCTCATCAGCATTCCATGCATTCAATCACGGCAGCGTGTTGCGGGGGCTCACGATACAGGCCTTCTATCGCAATAAGCAGCGTCGATGCCCTTGTAGGACAAAAACCGACAAAAAACGGTCGAAGATCCTACCAAAGGAATGGGGCTCGTCTGATTTACGGTAGAAATCCAATATATTAAAAATGATCATATCCTGCATTTGCCAATCCGGCAGGAAGAAGGGAGGGGATCACAACCGTTCGGGAACCAAGCGATTTGTCTTCAGATTGAGCTTAGAACAAAAAACCATTAAACAAGCAAAGAGAGGTTTGATATGGCATCGATGGTGAGAAAAAGTCTGGTTTTGTTTTTTGTGATGGTTTGTAGTGTGAGTTTGGCAATGGCCGCCGATCAGATCCGTGATAAGGACCAAAAACGTGACGGCTCCTGCCTTCTCCCGGAAGATGGTGCGGTCGAATCCCACGGCAGCCTGATTCTGGCGAAAGATCAGATCCGTGATAAGGACCAAAAACGTGACGGCTCCTGCCTTCTTCCGGAGGATGGCGCGGTCGAATCCCACGGCGGCCTGACCCTGGCCTACGGTGATGAAACCAACGGTAAGGGCGACGGCATTCGTGATCGCGACGGCTCTTGCATGGATCCTGTGACTGAATCCCACGGCCTTTTAATCTTCTCTTGAGATCGCGATCTGCATTTAACTGACAAATCAGAATGAATTGTTCTTTCGTGGCCTCCAAGGAAATGTTCCTTGGAGGCCTTTTCTTATATCGGAAAAATGCCAGTACCAGGGAATACCAAGACGGTTGTTTTACTGCGTGCGTTCGCTCTGCGGGCGTTCGTAGGCATCCACCACGGCCTGCCAGGCTTGCCGATAGGCGGCCAGGGCATCACCGATCCAAGGGATGGCTTTCTCGGCGATGGCGTCATAGCGTCGCCGGTCCATGGGATTGACGTTTTCATGGCGAATGGCCTTGAGGTAGGCCAGGGTTTCCAGAGCAAAAACCATGCGTCGGGCTCTTTCCGGGGTGGGCGGGCGATAGCGGTAGCTGGAACGGATTTTTTCCACCTTTTTCGGATCCGGCGGCAGCAGGGAGAGAATATCGCCGCAACCGGTGCACAGGCTTTGATGGGCGGCCTTGAGACGTTCCAACAGGGGCTTGAGGTCCTTACGACTGCGGGCGGCCATGTCCGCCACCTGACGAATTTCACCGGGCAGGGGGCGTTTATGGTACTCCACATCGGTCTGAAAAAACGGGCCAGCGAAAGGTTGGCTGTCCCTTTGAGGCGGCTGCCTTCGATTTGTCGGCGAACATCGGAAAAGCGAAGGCAGTCGGTGGCGCCGACATAGAGCATCTTATCCAGCAACAGGTCGTTGAGAATTGCCGAGGAAGATATTTCCGGCTTGTTCAGCCGTTTCTCAAGGGGCCCGCAGGTGCGCTCCAGGCAATCGTTCATCAAGGCTCGCAGGTAGAGCGGCCCCTTGATGCGCAGACGCGCCGAGCGCCGTTTGAGCAGCTTGAATCCCCGGTAAATGCCATACATCAACCAGGCGATGATGATGAGCGGCAGTACCGGACCATATTGGCCCAGTCGCGCCATGGCCCCGGTTTGCTCCAAGGTGGTATAGACCACAATGACCAGAACCAGACCGCAGAAAAGGGTTGCGGCAACCGGGTTGACGGAAAACCCCTCTTCGTTGATCAAACGGTCTGGCGTTAACCGCCGCAGGCGGCGTTTCCACGACGAAATCCCCATGGCGCGGGTGGTATTCGGTTTCACGGCTTTCCGGCGCGTTTAGTTGGACGGGGGTAGAATCTTAAGATTCTCGCGTTCCTTGCCGGGCTCGTGGTGGGGAGCGGGGAGCATCTGCTTCTGGCTGACCAATTTTCCGTTTTTGTCGATCACGGTGTCATCCTCCATGATCAGGAACCCCAACTTCTCCATGACATCGTTGCGGTAGCGGTATTCGTGCTCCATGTGTTTCTTGCTGAGCTTGTAGTTGCTGACGATCCAGGCAACCCCGAAAATGAGCCGGCGGCCAGCAAGACGCCGCAGGCGATCAGGCTGTAGGTGACCATCTTCTCTCCGGCATTGAAGATGAAGAGAAAGATGGCGTCCAATTTGTAAAACAGCACGCCGCTGGCCACCAGGGCGAACAGTACCGGCAGAAAAGGGACCTTTTTTATGTGGGTCAGGAACAAGTTGAATTGGAAGAGTTTGGAACGGCTTTCCTCTCCTTCGCCACCGCTGATCCCGTCCTCGCCGGTGGCCTGGCTGGCCCCGAAGATAAACTGGTTGAAAGCCAGAATGAAAACCCCCAACAAAAAGGTGATGGCCACCGGTGTGATGAAGGAGACATAAAAGTAGAACTTCCAGGGGAACGGTCCTTTTTCCGGGCTCAGATGGCCCAGAAAACTCACCAGAAAAATCAAGATTTCAACGGCGATGATGAACCACAGATAATTGATGAAAAAGCTTTTGAGCTCCACCCCGTCGAACAAGGTGGCCAGTCCGCTATGTTTTTCTTTTTTTTCGGCACTCATGGATAATCACTGTTTGGTTTGGGTCCGACACCCGTGATGGCGGGCGCCATGGTTCAGGGGGCGAAAAGGCAAATTTTTACGAATTCACCATTCTTTATAGTTTTATATTGAAGCCAAATCTATAAAAAGCCTTGGGAACTGTCAAGTTACGAAATGTTTTAGGGCATTTTGAGCATACACCCCATGATTCGCCCGTCAACACATCGACAAGGTGAAAATCGCCAGGTTGCCCAACCCATGGATGACGATGGGCGTGATCAGGCTTCCGCTGGCCTGGTAGGCAATGGCAAACACCACCCCGCCGATGATTTGGGTGACCGGCAGGGCGGGGCCGACATGAAAGGCCGCAAACAGGGCCGTGGAGATCAGTACGGCCGTTGCCTTCCCCCAACGGCGCAGGTACCCATAGATCACGCCCCGGAAGACGATCTCCTCGGCGACCGGCGCGACCATTCCACCGGCCATGAAAAACAATGCCCGCTGATACGGACTTTCCGGCAACGGCGACCGAATCAGCTGCAGGGGGTGCTGACCGGCGGCCAAAAGGGCGATGAACAGCAAGCCCGCGGCCAGGGCGAAACCCGCCGATCCAATCAACCCTTTCATCAAGCCCGGCAGAAGGGCGTCCCTTCCCAGGCCAAGGGTCGCCAGGCCCGCCGGCTGCCTTTCCGCCAGGCTGCCCAGGACAATCACCTGTAGCGTCCGGGTGATGATGATCAGCCCGATGGGGGGATGTCAACGTGACCGCTGGCCAGGCCGGCAACGATTTCCAGGAGCGTGACGGCCGCCAGCGAGGCGATCAGAAAAGATGTCGAGATCGGGGTTGAACCCATCCCAGGCTCCTCAAGGCGCGGTAGGCGTACATTTGGATGTACCAGCGGGGGTCGGTGTTGATCCGCCGGATGAGGTGCGGGATAGCCGCCCGATTCCGGCGCTGGCCCATGGCCCACAGGGCCTGGCAAACAACAATGGGGGAAGGATCCTGGCCAGGGTCTGAAGCATGACCCTTGCCTGGGGATGGTGGGCATCGGCCAGACTTTTGGCCAGCCAGTAACGCTCGGCGACATCCAGGCTGGTCGACAGGCCGGCCTGGCGCGCCGCCATGGAAATATCCAAATGCTGCTGGCAGGCCCGGCGCAGGGCCGCGATACGGGTATAACGGGTTGATGCTGCGACCAGCGCGACCGCCGGATCCAGGGCGGTATCCATGGCCGCGCGGCTCCGATAGACCGGAATCGCCAGCGTGATGCCCAGAATGACGCAGAGCAGGGCGGCAATGCCTTGGGCCACGGATATATTCAACCCGAGGTGGAAAAGGGCGCTGAGCAAACAGAACGTCATGCTGAAAATCAATAACGGAAACCCGATGGTTAAGCCGACCAGGGCCGCCAGACGAAACATGTGGTTGCGGTCCAGCCGCTCAGCATAAGCGCTGAGCGTCTTTCCCGGTTGGGTCAGCAAGGTGTCGGCGGAGACCGCCAAAATACGGCGGTGTTTGTACGCCAGGGTCAGCTTTTCGTTCGTCTTGTTTTCGGCGATGATCAGGTCGGCGGGAAAACCGGCGGTGACCGGCAGCCAGTCATGGCGGCGCACGGTCTGCTCGATGGGAGCGATCCGGGACCGATCGATGGTGGTGTCCAGCACACAGGTGCGGAGCTGTTTCTGGGACAGGGATTGAAAGGCCCCAGCCGGAAAGAGGGTGTATCGGTAGTAGACGTCGACGATTCGGCGTCCGGTCGTGTGGGGCAGCAACAGATGATCGCGGATATTGGTGAAGATGTTTGCATCCAGCACCGGGGACCAGAAAAGAACCAGCATCACGACGGCGGACACCGGCCAGAGAACACCTGCCGGTGAAACCAGGGTCGTACGGTCGGGCAGAAGAAGGATCGCGGCAACACCGGTGACCAGCGGCACCACCGTCAGGTAGGTGGTGGCGGCCAGATTGAAACCGTTGTTGTTGATTTGATAGAAAAAGAATATCCAGGCCATCAGGCCGCCGATGGTCGCGTATCGGCGGCGCCGGAAGATCCGATCCCACAGCCAGGTGGCGACCAGGGTCATCAGCGCAAGGCCGGCACCGATGCTCAAGGTAAAGAAGGCGCCGCCGGCCATGGCGATGTCCCAGCTGTCCAAATGTCCCGTCGTGCCGGCATTGGGTACGGCCAGGTAACCGTTACGCGCGATCGTTTCGGTGGCTTGCATAAGGTCCCCATCGGCGATGTGGACATGGGCGGTGGCAACGATTTGGGCGCTCAAGAGGCCGACGAAAAGAACCGTTATGGCATAAAAGCGGTGTTTCATTTCCTGTTGGACACCCTAACGGGGTTTGTGGTAATGACTTGGGGCGTTTAGTTTATTGCGGGAACCTGATTTCGAACATATAGAACCGTCTGGCTTTTTTCCTATCAGCTGTGATGCCAAGAATCAACAACAGGAGGAGTGCAGGATGAGAGAGGTTGTTATTGTCAGTGGCGCAAGAACCGCAGTGGGTTCTTTCGGAGGGTGCTTGAAGGATGTTCCGGTGGTGGAACTGGGTGCGACCGTCATGCACGCCACCTTGAAGAATGCGGGTCTGCGGCCCCAAGCCAGCCAGGATCTGCTGGCCGCCGGACCGGATGCGCTGAAAGACCAGGGCCTGGTCGAACTCGAAAAGAAAGCCATGGACTGGGACGCCAGCCTGCCGGCGGTCAATATCGATGAAGTCATCATGGGCAACGTGCTGCAGGCCGGCCAGGGCCAGAATCCGGCCCGTCAGGCCATGGTGCGCGGCGGCTTGCCCAAGGAGACACCGGCTTTTTCCATCAACAAGGTCTGCGGTAGCGGACTCAAGGCCATTGCCCTGGGGGCTTCGGCGATCATGACCGGGGAATCCGATGTGATCATGGCCGGTGGCATGGAAAACATGAGCCAGGCGCCCATGGCCCTGCCCAAGGCCCGTTGGGGGCATCGCATGGAATTGACCGGCAAGGGCGATATCTACGACCTGATGGTTTTCGACGGTCTTTACGAAATTTTTTACGGTTATCACATGGGTATGACCGCCGAGAATATCGCCAAGCTCTATAACATCAGCCGCCAGGAGCAGGATGAACTGGGCGTGCTCAGCCATAACCGTGCGCGCACCGCGATCAAGGAAGGCCTGTTTGCCCAGGAGATCATTCCCGTGACGATCAAGTCGCGCAAGGGCGACATCGTCGTCGATACCGACGAGCGTCCCATGGACACCAACATGGAGAAAATGGCTAAACTGCGGCCGGCCTTCATCAAGGACGGTACGGTTACGGCCGGCAATGCGTCGGGGATCAACGACGGCGCGGCGGCGGTGTTGATGATGTCGGGCGACAAGGCCAAGGAATTGGGCCTGGAACCGATTGTCAAGATCAAGGCCTTCCGTTCCGGCGGTTTGGATCCGGCCTACATGGGCCTGGGACCGGTGCCGGCGGTGCGCAAGGTCCTGGCCGCCACGGGCATGACCATGGATGATATCGACATGATCGAGCTGAATGAAGCCTTCGCTTCCCAGGCCATCGGTTGCATGCGCGAACTGAACATCGCTACCGAAAAACCCAATGAACTGGGCAGTGGTATTTCCCTCGGCCACCCCATCGGCTGCACCGGTGCACGGCAGATGGTCAGTGGAATGAACCAGATGAAGCGCAAGGGCTATTCCACCGGCTTGATCACCATGTGTATTGGCGGTGGCATGGGGATGGCGATGATCATCGAAAGATGATTTTTTTCTTTACTTTTTCAGATGTTACTGTTAAATAACGAGGGTTTTGAATACGTATGAAAAACCCCCGTTTCAACGATGGCGCAATGGTAACAGGAGAAGGATGCGATGAATATTAGCAGAAAACTGGGGATACTGGTCTTTTGCGGCGTTCCGGCAATTATCGGCGGTGGCATCATCTACGGCATAGCCGGCAGCTATACGCCGGTCGCCGTCTATGAGATCCTGCTCTATTTCGCTGCCGGGGCCATCATCGGCAAATAGATTCCGTCGTCGATACGGCCGGCATTGATCTATCGTATCGTGTGTTCAATGCATTCCCTCTGCGCAAATGCCTTTTGTTTCGTTATCCGGGCGTTTGCGCAGATTGCGTTATGCCCCTTGGCATCGCGCAAAGACTGTTCCTGACAGACTGTCCCTGAAGGATCGCCAATGACCTGTCGGCCGGCTTGCGGTGCCAGCCCATTTTCACGCGTGCCCGGCGACCCCAGCGATGCTCCGTCGGGATTTTCGGGCCGTGGAGGGTCCATGGAGAACCGCACCTCCCAAAAAATGATCCTGTGGTTCTTTCTGGCATGCTTCCTGGTTTCCATCTCGCTGATGGGCTGGTTGCTGTCACCCTTTTTTCGATCATCGTATTGGGGGCGGTGGTGGCCGGCGCCTTTTATCCGATTTACCGGTGGATGGTCGCACACAAGACGATCCGACCCGGTGTGGCTTCGGGATTGACCTGCTGCCTGATTTTTCTGAGTTTGTTTGTGCCGATTGTCTTTTTTGTGGGGATTCTGGCCCAGGAGGCCGCCGAACTGGTCGCCCTGGCCAAAAGTCCCGCGCTTTCCAGTTTCATCACGACCCATTTTACCAATAACGCCTTGCTGGCGCGGATCAACCCGCTGTTGGCCAATTTCGGCGTCGCCATCACCGGTGCGGATCTCAACAAGGTGATTTCTGAAATCGGGCGGGCCGTGGGCCAGTTCCTTTTTGATCAGGCGGGCGCCATCGCCTCCAACACGCTGTCCTTCATCGCCAGTTTTTTTCTGATGCTGCTGGTGATTTTTTTCTTGCTCATCGATGGCCCCCGGCTGGTTCAGTTCCTGGAGGACCTGTCGCCGCTACCCGACGACCAGGATGCCCAACTGATGGGCAAATTCAGCGACATGGCCGGCGCCATCATCATTGGCAACGGCCTGTGCGGGATCATCCAGGGCACCTTCGGTGGGTTGATCTTCTGGCTTTTCGGCCTGCCCTCGGCGTTTCTGTGGGGCGTCATCATGGCCTTGCTGGCCTTTTTGCCGATCATCGGCATCGGGGCGGTCTTTGCGCCCACGGCGGTTTTTCTCTTTCTGAAAGGGCGCATCGCGACCAGTATTTTTTTTATGGTCTATTACCTTTTGCTATCCGGCGGCGTTGAATATATTCTTAAACCCAAGATCGTGGGAAAACGGGTCAAAATGCATACATTGCTGGTGTTCCTGGCCATTATCGGCGGATTGCAGCTGTTTGGCCTGTTGGGGATCATTTATGGCCCGCTGATCGCCACCGCTTTTCTTACCTTGACCGAGATTTACCATGCCAGCTACCAGCGTCTGATCGAGGACGCTTAACTCCATACGGTGTGGCCGTTCGATGGGCCTGACGTTTGCCCGCGGTCGCACCCACCCAATAAGGACCCTGCACCGAGATGAGTGATAATTTAGTCGAAGCTCCGCTAAGCCCGGAAATCAGCATCGAAACCGAGATGAAGCGCTCATACCTGGATTACGCCATGAGCGTGATTATCGGCCGGGCGCTTCCCGATGTGCGCGACGGACTCAAACCCGTCCATCGCCGCGTGCTTTACGCCATGCGGGAGCTCAAGAACGATTACAACAAACCCTACAAGAAATCGGCCCGCATCGTCGGTGACGTGATCGGTAAGTACCACCCCCACGGCGATGCGGCCGTCTATGAGACCATCGTGCGCCTGGCCCAGGATTTTTCCATGCGCTACCCCCTGGTGGATGGCCAGGCAACTTTGGTTCCATCGACGGTGACCCGGCAGCAGCCATGCGGTACACCGAGATCCGCATGCAGCGCCTGGCCCACGAAATGCTCGAGGACCTGGACAAAGAGACCGTCAACATGATCCCCAACTACGACGAGTCGCTTGAGGAACCATCGGTCCTGCCGGCCAAATTCCCGGCCCTCTTGGTCAACGGCTCGTCCGGTATCGCCGTGGGCATGGCCACCAACATTCCGCCACACAATCTTTCCGAAATCATCGAGGGCATCAAGGCCCTGATTGACACTCCCCAGATTACCAGCCGTGAACTGATGACGTTTATCCCCGGCCCGGATTTTCCCACCGGTGGGGTGATTCAAGGCCTGCAGGGCATTCGTGATGCCTACGAAACCGGTCGCGGTATCGTGCGCGTGCGGGCCGTGGTGGATGTGGAGGAAGACAAGAAGACCGGGCAGGAAACCATCGTGGTGACCGAGATTCCCTATCAGGTGAACAAGGCCCGACTGATTGAGAAGATTGCCGAGCTGATGAAGCACAAGGTGATCGAGGGACTCCGGTTCGTGCGCGACGAGTCCGACCGGCGCGGCATGCGCATCGCCATGGCCGTGAAAAAAGACCAAATGGCCGGCGTGATTATCAATCAGCTCTTCAAACACACCCAGATGGAGAGCAGCTTCGGCGTGATCCTCCTGGCCGTGGTGCGGAACCGGCCCCAGGTACTGAGCCTGAAGCAGATCCTTGAGCATTTTGTTCTGCACCGCAAGGAGATCATTGTCCGACGGACGCGCTTCGACCTGAACAAGGCCGAGGCCCGGGCCCACATCCTGGAAGGTCTCAAGATCGCCCTGGACAACCTGGACGCCGTCGTCCAGTTGATCCGCACTTCCAAAACCCCCCAGGAAGCCAAGGACCGCCTCATGGAGACCTTCAGCCTGACGGTCATTCAGGCCCAGGCCATCCTGGACATGCGTCTGCAGCGACTCACCGGTCTGGAGCGGGACAAGATCATCGCGGAATACGATGCCATCCTCAAGGATATCGCCCGTTTCAAGGAGATTCTGGGCAGTGAGCAACTGGTGTTGGGCATCATCAAGAACGAACTGGACATCCTCAAGGGGGAGTTCGGCGACGCACGGCGCACCCAGATCGTGGCCGACACCCGCGAGCTGACCATCGAGGACATGATCGCCGAAGAGGACATGGTGGTCACGATCTCCAATACCGGCTACATCAAACGCAATCCCATCACCCTGTATCAAAGCCAGCGGCGCGGCGGCCGGGGCAAGACCGCCATGAGCACCAAGGATGAGGATTACGTGACCCATCTGTTTGTGGCTTCCACGCATCACTATTTTCTTTTTTTCACCAATCTCGGCAAGGTGTACTGGTGCAAGTCTACGACATCCCCCAGGTCGGCCGCCAAAGCCGCGGTAAGGCCATCGTCAACCTGCTGAACTTCGCCGACGGTGAGCGCATGACCGCCGTCCTGGCCGTGCCGGCGTTCGAGCCGGGCCTGCACGTGCTCATGTGCACCCGTACCGCCACGGTGAAAAAGACCGATCTGATGGCCTTCAGCCGGCCACGCACCGGCGGCATCATTGCCCTGCACCTGGTCGAGGGCGACGAATTGATCGCGGTAAAGCTGTCCGACGGTACCCAGAACGTCTTTTTGGGAACGGCCATGGGCAAATCGATCCGCTTCCACGAATCGGACATCCGGGCCAGCGGCCGTACCGCCCGGGGCGTGCGCGGCATGACATTGGCCGAGGGCGACCGGGTGGTGGGCATGGAGGTGCTGCAGCACGGCGAGACGCTTTTCACCATCACCGAAAACGGCTATGGCAAGCGGACCGCCATCGACGAGTATCCGATTCACCACCGCGGCGGCAAGGGCGTGATTACCATCAAGACCAACTTGCGCAATGGTCAGGTGGTGAGTATTCTCCTGGTGAAGGACGAGGATGACCTGATGCTGGTCACCGACACCGGTAAATTGATCCGGACCCCGGTTTCCGGTACCTCGGTGATCAGCCGAAACACCCAGGGGGTCCGGCTGATCGTCATGGAATCCGAAGAACGCGTGGTCAGCGCCGCCGCCCTGGCGGAAAAAGAGGATCCCGTCAACGGCGTGGAAGATGCGGTCGATGGCATCGATCCGCCAAGCGAAGCCGATGAACCCGGCGCGGAAGAGGAGGCGCAGGAATGATAAGCAAACAGATGGATGTCAATACCACGGCCATTGGCGTGGTGGGCGCCGGCAGTTGGGGAACGGCCCTGGCCAACCTGCTGGCGTCCCAGGGCTTTCATGTGGAACATTGGGTTTACGAGGAGGATGTTCGCCAGCAGATGGCCACCGAGCGGGTCAACGAGCGGTTTCTGCCGGGAGTGAGGCTGTCCGATAACCTGCATCCTTCCGGTGATCTCGTCGCGGTCGTTTCGGACAAGGACCTGGTTTTGGTGGTCACCCCCTCCCATGTGACCCGCCAGACCATGCAGCGCTGTGGCGAGGCCATCGGTGCACAGACCGTGGTCGTCAGTGCTTCCAAGGGGATCGAGAACCAGACCCACCTGACCATGTCCGGCGTACTAAGTGAAGTGATCCCCGGTCTGTCCCGCCAGCGACTGGCCGTTCTGACCGGCCCCAGTTTCGCCAAGGAGGTGGCCCGCCAGGTGCCCACCGTGGTGACCGTGGCCTCCGGCAGCCCGGAAACGGCCGCCTATGTTCAGCAGGTTTTTGCCACGCCCTACTTCCGGGTGTACACCATCGAAGACATGATCGGCGCCGAACTGGGCGCTTCGGTGAAGAACGTCATCGCCATTGCCGCCGGCGTGATCGACGGCCTGGGGCTGGGGCTCAACACCC
>NZ_BBCC01000138.1 GCF_001311845.1 Desulfosarcina cetonica JCM 12296
CGTCGGGCAGCGTCCGGGTTCGCGTTCGGACTTCGTCGGCAAGGTCGAAGCGCGGCCGCCACAGGGCCCGGGTGCCTTCCAGGGAGGGGATCGAGTGATACACCACGTCCCCGGCGGCATTGGCCAGATAGAGATAATTGACGTCGGCGGAACGACCGATCTCATGGACCAGATGGCCGATGACATCCTGGCCGGCCTTCTGGGTCATCATGCCGGCGCGCGCACCGGCTTCCAGCGCGTTGATCAGGGTCAGTGCCTGGCGATGAACCGCCTGCAGGGTCGCATCCCGGTCTCGGTTAAAATTCCGATAGGTGGAGACGCTGATGAAAACCAGCAGGATCATGACGACGAAGAGAATGGAGAGCGCCGTCCAATAGAGTTGTCGACGGGGGACCTCGGTCATGGCCGATTCCGTTTCTCGGGTGAACTGTCAAGGCCCAGGGGGTTAGCCGTGTGCCGCTGGAACCTTGAACATAATACGTTCCTTTTTCAGGTGCAAATTTATTGCGCACCGGTGCGGCGCGTCGACCATCTTCTGTAACTGCCTGCCGTGGTTGCTTATTCATCAATCCGTGTCTGCTTGTCATCGCCGGTGGCTTGGAACTCAGCCTTGAACCGCTAATTTTTTTCGCATCCGGCCGAAGCCATCCTCGATTCTGCGTAAACATTGCGCACCTCAGGTGCCGCAACAGAATTAGGTTGATCAGTATTTTCTTTAATAACAATTTGTTGCGTTGTTGGCACGCCCTTTGATGAGGAAGGGCGAGACTGGTACGGCAGGCCTGGCCTGTTTGGAGCACAACATTGTCGAGGCGCAACCCATGGATCATCCTTCACCGATCAACCGACGTCCAATCATCCATTCGGTCCAGTTCCGATGGCATACCGGCCTGGTCCTGCTGCTGGGGCTTTTGTTTTTTCAGGCCCCGGGTACCGGGGCGGCCGAACCCTTGCCGCCGCAGGCCGGTACCGTTCGCCTGGCCGACCTGGTCGACGAGGCCTATGCCAACAATCCCTCCATTTTGCAGGCCCGGGAGATGTGGCGGGCCACCGTGGAGAACCATCGCGTCACCACCGCATACCCGAATCCCCAGTTGATGGTGACCTGGTTTCCCGAGCCCATCGAAACCCGTCTGGGCCCCCAGGACTGGAACGCCCAGCTTTCCCAGACGATTCCCTTTCCCGGCAAGCTTTCCAAGGCCGGGGAAATGGTGGCCGCCGACGCCCGCATGGCCCGGCTGAAGCTGGACAAGACGGTCAAGGAGACCATGCTGGCCGTGCGCGAATCCTTCTATGAATTATGGTACATCCGCCAGGCCCGAACTGTTTCGCGCCATAACGCCGACCTGCTCGATCATCTCGTCACGCTCGCTGAAACCGCCCACGCGGACGACCGGGCCACCTACACGGACGTCATCAAGGCCCAATCCCAAAAGGGCCAGCTACAATACGATGCGCTTCTCTTGGAAGAACTCGAAGCCACCGAAACCACCCGCCTCAACGGCCTGCTCAACCGCCCGGTCGACGCGGTCATCGGCGATCTGCAATCCCCGATGTTCGCCCCCTTGAGCGTGGAACTGGAGGCCATCTACCAACTGGCCGAAGCCAACCAGGAAGACATTCAGATGGCCCAGGCGAGCATCGACAAGCGTGAGGCCGGCGTCTCCCTGGCTCGCTATCAGAACCTGCCGGAGTTCAAGGTCGGTCTCTTCTATGCCGGGATCGGCCAGCCGGATGTGATCATGGTTCCCGAGGATGCTGGACGGGATGCCTTCGGTGTGCAGGCGGGCATCTCCATTCCCCTGTGGTTCGGCCGCAACAGCAGCCGGGTGGAGAAGGCCCTGGCCGAACGATCGGCGGCCCGCGCGGAAAAGGTCGCCCGCACCAACACCATTCGCACCACGGTCCGTAACCTCTACTTCAAAGCCCGCAATGCCCAGCGCATCGTGACGCTCTACGAGACCGACCTGATTCCCCAGGCGGCCCGCGCCATGGAGACCGCCGAGACCTGGTACCGCGAGGGCGAATCCGCCTTTACCGATTTCATCGAGACCCAGTCGGTCTGGTACAACTTCCAGTTGGCCCTGGCGCGCGCCCGGGCGGATTACGGCATCAACCTGGCGCGGCTCGAGCGCATGGCCGGTGCGCCTCTCTCCGGAACCTCGTCGGAACGGTTGCAGCCGACAGCTCCAAAGGTGGCGCCATGAAGATCGTGCCCTTGCTGCTGGCCGCAATCCTTTTTGCCGGACCCGCTCTCGCCGGATACCGGGACCTGAAGCGGGAACTGGAGACCTATGCGCCCCCGGTGATTTTGCACGTCCCGGAACTTCCCCTCGCCGCCGTGCCCAAGGGCGATGATGATTTCCAATCGGCCGTGCAGACGCTCCAGCGCATGCGCGAGCGCTGGGAAGCGGCCATCCATGATCCCGCCGCGGCGGCCGAGCACGGCGGGACGTTGCCGACCAGTGGCGGTGCGGCCATCGACGATGGTAAGGCCCGCGGCATGCGGCAGAAAATGTTGACGCCGGAGATCGTACAGACCCTCATCCGCGCGCGCAGCCCGGCCGTGAAGGCCGCCGAGGCGCGTTTTAAGGCCGCCCTGGAAGGCTTTGACCAGGTGGCCGGGCTGGAGGAGATCCTGCGCCAGTATTCGGCCTTCACCGAGGGCGTCATGCCCGGGGTGGGGCCCATGGTGGGCATGCAGACGGTTCGGACGACCTTCCCCTTTCCCGGCGTGATGGCCTCAAGGGACAGGTGGTCGAGAAGAATGTGGCCGCCCGGAAGGAGACCCTGGATCTCGTCTATCGGGACAATCTGGCCCAGGCATTCACGGTCTATTGGGACCTGGTCTACACCCACCAGGCCCAGCGCATCACCCGGGAGATGCGCGATCGTCTGAACCACCTGGAGTCGGTGGCCACCACCCGCTACGGGGCCGGGAAGACCAGCTACCAGGATGTGGTCAAGATCCGCATGCGCCGCGAGCGGCTGGTCGACCAACTGGCCACCCTGAGCGGAATGCGAACCAACCAGGAGACGGCCCTGCTGTCTCTTTTTGATCTTGCCCCGGGATCGGTCGTCGCCAGTCCGTCGATCCACACACCCAGACTCGACCTGCCCAAGCTGGAACCGCTTTACGCCCTGGCCTTGGAGAAGCGCCAGGAACTGAGGCGCCTGCGGGCCAGGGTGGGAAGAATGGAGCGCATGATCGAGATGGGTGAGACCATGGACCAGCCGCCCTTTACCCAAAACGCCGCCCTGTTCACCGACGAAGCCATCCTTCAGGTGGGCAGCAGCGCCATGAAACCGAGTTTCGGCACCACGGTCGCCCCGGCACGCGGCAAGGGCGTGCCCGCGAACGCCTGGTTCGGCAGTCGGAAGGCCTATCTGCGGGAGACCCGCCGCAACCTGGAGGCCTGCGCAGGGAGCTTGCCGATGCCGAGGCGCGCACGCGCATGATGGTTCGCAGCGGATGGTTCGACGTGGATCGCGCCCTGCGGGAGCGCCGGTTGTACAAGGATCGCCTGCAACCCTTGGCCGAAACGGCCCTTGAGGTTTCCACCCGGGAATACGCCTCGGGCAGCGTCGCTTTCGCCGATGTGATCGGCGCCTACAACGCTTGGCTGGAGACCCGTCTGGCCGGTGAACGCCGCAACAGCGACCTGGGCATCGCCCGGGCCGAACTGGCGCGTCGGATCGGTGCCCCCCTGCCCAGATGGAACGAATGATGCGGAAAGGATCGAACGCATGCTGACGAAACGGATATGGATCATCCCTGGCCTCACAATGGCTTTATGGGTGGCTCCGGTGACGGCGGTTTTGATAGACGGAAGTACTTCCGTCTGGACGACGACGGCCATGGCGGCGGATGTGCTCAAGGCCGGCAGGGTGGACCCCAAGACCGGCAAGACCATCAAATACTGGGTGGCGCCCATGGATCCCACCTACATTCGCGACGCGCCAGGCAAATCGCCCATGGGCATGGACCTGGTGCCAGTGTACGCGGAAGACGATGATGGTGAGAAGACTCCCAGTTCTACCATCCGCATCGACCCGGTGACCCGCCAGAACATGGGGGTTCGCCTGGGCCGCGTGGAGCGCAGGCCCCTTTCCAAGACGATCCGTACCTTCGGCACGATCGCCTTCGACGAGACCGGTGTCTACTCGGTCAACACCAAGTTCAACGGCTGGATCGAGACCCTGCATGTGGATTATGTGGGCGAGACCGTGAAGAAGGGCCAGCCATTGTTCGACATTTACAGCCCCGACCTGCTCACGGCCCAGCAGGAGTACCTCATCGCCCTGCGGCAATTCAACGCCACCGCCGGCGGCAAGCAACTGCTGGAGGCCTCCCGCACCCGCCTGGCCTACTGGGACCTCACCGACGCGCAAATCAAGGATCTGGAGCGCCAGGGCACCATCCGGAAGACCATCACCATCTTCTCGCCGGCATCGGGCGTGGTGACTATCAAAATCGCCCTCAAAGGGCATTATGTCAAGGCCGGCGAACACCAATACGAGATCGCCGACCTCTCCTCCGTGTGGGTGGATGTGGATGTTTATGAGTACGAGCTGCCCTGGGTCTACAAGGGCATGCCGGCCGAAATGGAACTGGCCTACCTTCCGGGGAAACGCTATGCCGGAGAAGTACTCTTCGTCTACCCCTATCTGGACCCCAAGACCCGGACCGCGCGTCTCAGGTTGTCCTTCCCCAACCCGGACAACGTCCTTAAACCGGGAATGTACGCCAACGTCTATCTGAAGAGTCGCCTGCCCGGGGACCGGCTGGTGGTGCCCCAGGAAGCGGTGATCGACAGCGGGGTGAGAAAACGGGTCTTCGTCGCCCGCGGGAAAGGCAGCTTCGAGGCCCGGGACATCACCCTCGGGGTGGAGGGCGACGACTACCTGTTCGAGGTGTTGGGCGGCCTGGCGGAAGGGGAGGCGATCGTTGTCTCCGGCCAGTTCCTGCTCGATTCGGAGAGCCGGCTCAAGGAGGCCATCGCCAAGATGCTCGAAGTCCGGCAGACCGGCGCCGCAGCGGCGACGGGCGGTGACGCCGATGGATTGGATATGGAGTCGCTCACCATGGACGAGGATCTGGACATGGCGGGCATGACCATGGATGACGCGCCGCCGGCCGAGAGCGGTGGGCAGGGGGAAACGCGGCCATGATCGCCAACGTCATCGAACTCTCCATCAAGAACAAACTCATGGTGTCCCTGGTGACCCTGTTCGCCATCGCCGCCGGGATCTATGCCATTACCCACACCCCCCTGGATGCCATTCCGGACCTGTCCGACGTGCAGGTGATCGTGTACACCGAGTATGCGGGCCAGCGCCCCAGGTGGTGGAGGACCAGGTCACCTATCCGCTGACCACGGCCATGCTGGCGGTACCCTTCGCACGGGTGGTGCGGGGTTACTCCTTCTTCGGGGTCTCCTTCGTCTACATCATCTTCGAGGACGGCACCGACCTCTACTGGGCCCGCAGCCGGGTGTTGGAATACCTAAATTTCGTGGCCGGTCGCCTGCCCCGGGGCGTAACGCCCTCCCTGGGCCCGGACGCCACCGGTGTGGGCTGGGTCTTCCAGTATACCCTGGAGAGCGACCGTCACGACCTGGCCCAGCTGCGTTCGATCCAGGACTGGTTCCTGCGCTACGAACTGGCCAGTGTGCCGGGGGTTTCCGAGGTGGCCACGGTGGGCGGTTTCGTCAAGCAGTATCAGGTGGTCGTGGATCCCAACAAGCTGCGGGCCTTCAACATTCCCATCCAGAAGGTCCGCGCGGCCATCCAGCGCAGCAATGCCGACGTGGGCGGTCGCCTGGTGGAGATGGGCGAAACCGAATTCATGGTCCGTGGCCGGGGCTATATCAAAAGCATCGAGGATCTTTACAATGTGCCGCTGGATGTGGGCGCGCGCGGCATTCCGATCCTGCTGCGCAATGTGGCCACGATCCGCCTGGGGCCGGAGTTGCGGCGGGGCATCGCCGAGGCCGACGGCGAGGGGGAGGTGGTCGGCGGCGTGGTGATCATGCGCTACGGGGAAAACGCCCTGGCGGTGATCCGGAAGGTCAAGGCCCGCCTGGATGAGCTGAAATCCGGCCTGCCCGAAGGCGTCACGGTGAAAACCGCCTATGACCGGTCGTCCCTGATCCAGCGGGCCATTGCCACGCTCAAGCACACCCTGGTGGAGGAGATCCTGATCGTGGCCCTGGTGTGCGTGGTGTTTCTCTTCCATTTGCGCAGTGCCCTCGTGGGCATTTTTACCCTGCCGGTGGGCGTCTTGATCAGCTTCATCATCATGCAGCGTCAGGGCATCAACGCCAACATCATGAGCCTGGGGGGCATCGCCATTGCCGTCGGTGCCATGGTGGACGCGGCCATCGTCATGATCGAGAACGCCCACAAGCACATCGAGAAGTACGGCCGGTCCAAGCCCCACTGGGAGCTGATCACCGACGCGGCCAAGGAGGTGGGACCGGCACTCTTCTTCTCCCTCTTGATCACGGCCATCAGCTTCCTGCCCGTTTTCACCCTGGAATCCCAGGAGGGCCGCCTGTTCAAGCCCTTGGCCTTCACCAAGACCTATGCCATGGTGGGCTCGGCCTTGCTGGCGGTGACCATCGTCCCCATCCTGATGGGTTACATGGTGAGGGGGCGCATCCGGTCGGAAAACGAGAATCCGGTCAACCGCTTCATGATCCGGATCTACCAGCCCGTGATCCGATGGGTGCTGAAGAAAAAGGTCGCCGTGGTGATCGCGGCCGTGGTGATCCTGGCCGCCAGTTATATTCCCTGGCGTAACATGGGCTCCGAATTCATGCCGCCCCTTAATGAAGGCGACCTGCTGTACATGCCCACCACCCTGCCGGGCATCTCCATCACCAAGGCCAGGGAACTGCTCCAGCAGACCGACCGCATCATCAAATCCTTTCCCGAGGTGGCCACTGTCTTTGGCAAGGCCGGGCGCGCGGAAAGCGCCACCGACCCGGCGCCGCTGACCATGCTGGAGACCACGATCACCCTCAAGCCCCGGGATCAGTGGCGCGCGGGCATGACCCCGGAGAAGTTGATCGAGGAGCTGGACCAGGCGATCCAGTTTCCCGGCCTGACCAACGCCTGGACCATGCCCATCAAGACCCGCATCGACATGCTCTCCACGGGCATCAAGACCCCCGTGGGCATCAAGCTCATGGGTGACGACCTGCAGGTCCTTTCCGATATGGGCGAGAAGGTCGAGGCGGTGATCCGCGAGGTGGCCGGGACGCTCAGCGTCTATTCCGAACGGGTCACGGGAGGGAATTTTCTCGATTACGACATCCGCCGCAGCGAGGCGGCGCGCTACGGACTGACCGTGGGAGACGTGCAGGACATCATCATGACGGCGATAGGGGGGATGAACATCACCCAGACCGTCGAGGGGCTGGAGCGCTACCCGGTCAACCTGCGCTACGGCAGCGAACTGCGCGACACGCCGGAAAAGCTGCGCCGAATCCTCGTGCCCACACCCAGCGGGGCCCAGGTGCCCATCGGCCAGCTGGCGGACATCCGCATCCGCAAGGGACCACCGGTGATCAAGAGTGAGAATTCACGCAAGAACGCCTGGATTTACATCGATATCGCCAACGTGGATGTGGGCACTTACGTCAAGCGGGCCAAGGCCGCCGTGGCCGAGAAAATCGTCCTGCCGCCGGGCTACAGCATGGTCTGGAGCGGGCAGTACGAGTATATGCTGCGGGCCCAAAAGCGCCTGATGCTGGTGGTGCCCATGACCCTGGCGATCATCTTCGTGCTGCTTTACCTGAATTTCAAGAACGTGACCGAAAGTCTTATCGTGATGCTCAGCGTACCCTTCGCCCTCACCGGCGGCCTGTGGCTAATGTACCTTCTGGGCTACAACATGAGCGTGGCCGTCAGCGTCGGCTTCATCGCCCTGGCCGGGGTGGCCGCCGAGACCGGGGTGGTCATGCTGATTTACCTGGATCTCGCCTATATGAACGCCCGCCAGACACACGGCCTGGCGTTCAATCGCCGCCATCTGAGCGCCGCCATCGAAGAGGGCGCCGCCCTGCGGGTGCGGCCCAAGATGATGACCGTGATTTCCACCATGGCTGGCCTGATGCCCATCATGTGGGGGCAGGGAACCGGCTCGGAAGTGATGAAACGGATCGCGGCGCCCATGGTGGGTGGCATGCTCAGCGCCACCCTGCTGACCTTGATCGTGGTGCCGGCCATCTATGGGCTGTGGCGTGGATGGCGACTGCCCCATGAAAAACATAAGCGTTCACAGGGCACCGCACATCTGCGGCACCCTGCAAACGCTTACCGAACCGGACGTTACCAAACATTGGACTGCCGCGTTAGTCGCGGTTTATCTCAACCCTGGAGGATAAGCATGATGAAACGAACGCTTCTTTTTTCCGTATTGATGATCGCCCTGGCCGCGATTCCCGGACTGGCCATGCAGGAGCACGGCAGCCATGGTGACGCCATGGCCATGCCCGCGGACAAACCGATGGACAAGGATGCCGCCGACCCATCCATGGGGCATGCCGGCATGGGGGATACCTACAAACACACGGCTACCGAGGGCGATATCGAAGCCACCTTTCAGGTGATGCGCCTGGCCAGCATGAACATGACCTCGGACAAGGGAGAGACCCACCACATCATGGTTGACCTCAAACCGGCCGGCGGCGGTGCGACCATCAAGAATGCCGTGGGCAAGATCAAGGTGATCGCCCCCGACAAATCCGAACAGGTCAGTCCGCTTAAGAATTACAACGGGATCCTGGCCGGCAACTTCACTTTTCCGGTGCCGGGCAACTACGGGGTTATCTGCATGATCAAAACCGATACCGGCACCCAGGTGTTCAAGTTCTGGTATCCTCACTCATGATCGGTGTCCCGCAGGGCCGCCGGCGGCATGGCCGCCCATCGCCAGGCATTGCTTTTCCAGGCGTTTTACGGCGCCACTGAAGGCCCTGGCGATGGGCACTTCAGCCGATCCCATGGCGCTGGGCAAGCTTTTCGAACATGCGGGTGATGCCGGTGCCCAGGGCGTAAATCCCGCTGATGCCCAGGTTGGCTTCGGCACTGGCATCGAAGAACAGGTTCAGGTTGGATTCCATGCCATCCTCTGCCTGCCAGTAGCAAATCAACAGGGGAATCCGGGGCAAGGGACGCAACACCAGGGCCACATCCGCCTGGAACTGACCGCCGACCGGCTGACCGTTGAATATGTCGACCAAGTCGGAGAACAATTCAGGATAGACATCGGCAATTTTCTTCATCGGTTTTTCGCAGCGCTGGCCGAACAGCCGGTACCAATCGCCGCCGCTGGGCAGCTCGCGCAGCGGTACCCATTGGTCTTGGACCGGCGCCCCCTTGCAGTGCAGGATGTAATTGAGCACCGGGATCGTGACCCACGGGTTGGCGTGGATATCCGTGTAAATCTTGCCGTTGGCATCCACGGCGAAATCCTTGCCCATGATTTTTACGATCAGCCGATTACCCCTTCGTTCGGCGCCGGTGCGCCGGGCCGCATCGGCCATGTCCACGGTGACCAATCGCGCGCGTAAGTCGGCCAGCTGCTGTTCCACCTCGTCCGGGGGCGACGCCTGGGTGTGGGACTGCCGGTCTGCCCGACTGGCGATCTCCGGTGGCACCCGGGGGCAATCGGAGAGCGGCCGACGACCGCTGAAGACGGCCGCGGCAAAGGCCATGCATGTCTTTTCATTGCATTGGCGACAATTGGATTTGTCCAACAGGGTAAACACTTGCATGAGATTTTGAAATGCGGGCATGGGGATCTCCTGGGTTGGGGATTGTGTCGATTGCCCGCGATCATAGGTCACGGGAGAGCGCTTGAAATCCCCCAAATGGGGGATCCGATGATTTTTTTTGCGTGGATGAAGGCGAGATGGCCATGCTAGGGCGGGCGTGAAAAAGGGATTGCCTTGAAGGGCGGGTTTTTTATGATCGGATCTTCTTTGAAGAGCCTGGCCCCGATCCGCGAGCAATGTGAAGAAGCCGCATTCCGGCATTGGAAGCATGCCCTATGAAAACGCCGACCGCCACGAAGCCCCACGATTTCAGCCTGGCCTACAGCTCCTTGAGGCTGTTTTCATCCGGTCCACTGGCCGGCCAGTCGGCCGAGGTTGCCTGTGGCGCCAGTGGTGCGCGATTCGAGGTGGGCTGCGATCTGTCGCCGCTCTTTCCGTTCATCAATGCCGTTGCCGCCCATGCCCAATTTTATGATCGGCCGGTGTATATCAAATTCCTTTTGGAAGAGCGGCTCTGCGCCTTTTATCCCCACCAAGGCGCATTTACACCGGTGCGCACGATGGCAGACGCCCTGACCTTTTTACCGCGCTTGCTCGATTTCATCACGGACATCGCCACCCGATGTGCCCGCATTACGCCCAACCATAAAACCTATAAACCCGTGTCCGCCGTGGACATCTATCGGTTGCTGCCGGGAACCAACTGCCGGCGTTGCGGTTTGGCCACCTGTCTCGCCTTTGCCGCAGCGCTCTCCCGTGGACGGACCGCCATGGAGAAGTGCCCCCATCTGGCCCGGCCCATTGAAGAGAAAGCCACATTCCCCGTTTATGACCAACAGGGGAAACTGGTGCGGACGGTATCCCTCGATATCGACACGACGCGCTTGCGAGAACAGATCGGACATCGGGAGGCAAAAATCCGCACGCTCCAGATGCAATTGTCGACCCTTGCCAAGGAACGCCGCGAAGCCATCGCCAGGGCCAATGCCGGGCTGCCGGCCCCCTTGACCGCACGGGAAATCCAGGTCTTGCGGCAGGTGGCCGACGGCGCGACCAATCGTGAAATCTCCGCGGCGCTTAAGATCTCACCCCACACCGTCAAAAGTCATGTGATTCACATTTTCAATAAAATCGGCGTCAACGACCGGGCCCAGGCTGCGGCCTGGGGCGCCCGGCATGACATCCTCTAACGCCCTGCCGACGCGCCCCACGCATCCATGCCCCGCCACCCCCATGGATCGTTAACGGTCAGAGCACATTAAAGTTGATCGGTTTTTTGAAGGTTTCGATATGGTGGATGATCGGTTCCACGGCGGTAGGGTTGCCATCCAAGGCCTCGCCGTTGAAACTCTGGGTGAAAAGCGTCTCGTCGTGGGGGATGCTGGCCACCACTGGTTTGGCGTCCAGCCGGGTGGTCATGGTCTCGCGGATGGCATCGTTGACCTTGTTCAAGACATACGCCACTTCGATGCCGGCGGCGCCGGCCATGCGCTGGACGTTGTCGGCCAAGGCAAACGATTCGTAACTCGGATCGACCACGCACAGGATCAGATCGCATCCGGCATCCACCCGCCGGCCGAAGTGCTCCAGGCCGGCCTCGGCGTCGATCAGGACCACTTCATTCGCCGTTTCGCGCAAACGCGAAAGCACGGTTTTGGAGATGTTGCCGATCATGCAGGCACAGCCCTCGCCGAAACGTTGAATCTTACCGACGACCAGCAGCTTGATGCCGTCGGCCTCGGCCAGGCACGCCGCCGGGATGTCCGCCAGGGTCAGGGGATCCTTGAGAAAAGCGGTTTCAGGATTTTGAAGGGCCGATGGGGTGAGTTTTTCTTTGACGCCTTTGCGTCCGCCCATGGCATCCATGAGAATATCGGGCATGCGGGCGCCCAGCAGACGATGCAGGCACAAGTTGGATTCATCGGCATCCACGACCAGCACTGTCTTGCCGCGCTGGTTCAGTTCCCGGGCCAAAAGGGTGGTCAGGGTGCTTTTGCCGCTGCCGCCTTTTCCACAGATCATTATTTTCACGTCAGGATCCTAACGGTTAAGGGTTTATTTTTAGGATGCGGTTTTCTATACCACCATCGGGGTGGCGACGGCCTCCCGTTTGTCCTTCCCGTAAAGCTGTTCGACCAATGCCAGGGCGAACTCAACGGCCGTTCCCGCCCCGCGACTGGTGAGACAGGTCCCGTCCACCACCACGCGTTGATCGACGCTGGCCGTGTCGCTCAAGCGGTCAACGAAACCGGGATGGCAGGTGGCCTGGCGGCCTTTCAGCAGCCCCTGGGGCTCCAGGACCACCGCCGGACTGGCACAAATGGCACCATACAGCCGATCCTGTTCCTGCTGAAGCTTCAGGATGCGGGAAAGGGCCTTGCTGTCCCGCAGGTGTTCGGCACCGGGAATCCCTCCGGGCAACACCACCAGATCGTAATTCGTGTTCACGCAGTTTTCGATCAGATCGTCGGCCACGATCACCACCCCGCGCGAGGCGGTAATCTGACGCTTGCCGGTGACGGATGCCACCGTGACCGTTGCACCCGCTCGCCGCAATACGTCGATGATCGCGACGGCCTCCAGCTCTTCGGTTCCGTCAGCCACCGGAACCAATACGGTTTTCTCCATGATACGCTCCTTGGTGTTCAACGTTGCGGTTGATCGCCATAGCCATTTATGATTTATTACAATTTTCCGTTTTCCATCGAAATCATATGGGGGTGTGTGATGAAAAAGCTGATGCTCCTCATTGGGGTGCTGGGTTGCCTGCCGTTGGGGTGCGCCTTTTATTCGGAAAAAAACAAAATGGAGCAGTACGGCAGAACCCTGGACACCTATGAGACCGCCATGCGCGTTTCCGATTTCAATTCCATCTGCCAGTTCGTGGATCCGGCGGCCATGACGCGGCAGGACTGCCTGAAACGATTCGGCGGCATCAGGATCGTCGATTACAAAATTCTCCAGGTGCACGTGGCAAAAGACCGCTCCACCGTCGATCAGGAGGTCGAGGTCAGTTACTTTTTTTTAAACAATGTTATTCTGAAAAAGACCGGCTACCAGCAGACCTGGACCTATCAGGAGAAGCTCAATAAATGGCTGTTGAAGGGCGGTCCTCCCGCCTTTAAATAACCGGCGGCAGCTGTTTTTACGTAAGCGTTCACAGGGCACCACATCTGCTTTGTTGCCGGGCACTTGAAGTATGACCAATACGTCTGCATGCCCGGCGCCGCACATCTGCGGCACCCTGTAAACGCTTACTGATCCGGAAGTTACAAAACATTGGTTATTTCAACCCTGTGAACGCGTACGTTTTTACAAGCCCCGCAAGGCCTTGCCACTTTCCATAAAACCGTCGTTACGGGCGTGGTGCCGGTCACCGGTACGCATCGGTCCCGCCCGGTGGCCATGGGCCTTTCAGGTGCTTGACCATATTGCGTACGGTCGGTCCGTTGGCCGCCAGGAAAATCGTCAGCTCTTCCAGATCCTCCTCGCCGATCCGGATTCCGCTGGTTTCGATCAGTTCGGCCAAGGCACTGGCCGCATCGAGAACGCGGTCCCAGGCGTCCGCCGCTTGTTTGCTGATGGGAGCCATGGGGGAGGGCTATTTGCCTTTGGTTTTCGCCGCCGGCGACTTGCGCTTGGGTTCTGTGTTGCCGGCCTCGCTGTTTCCCACATTCGTCTCCGGCGCGGGGGGGGCGACGGGTGCCAGCCCCTTTAGGATTCGGGTTACTTCGGGGCCGTTCTGGGCCAGGAAGACCGATACGGCGTCGATGGTGGCGTCATCCAAACTGATCTCCAGTCCCCCGCCCTTGATAAAGGCCGCCAGGTTGTCGGCGGCGTCCAACATCTTATCGTAGGCCTCGGCTTCCTTCTTGACCAGAAACTCCCGGTCCAGTTCAACGCCATTGCGCACCACCACATATTTGGTAATGACGGCCATTTAAAAACTCCCTCACTTGGTTTCCATGCGATTATTTTCGAAAACGGAGATAACGGCGTTGAAGGTCGTAAATGGCCTGGGTGAGCCGTTGCTTCTCCTCTTTTTCCATGGCACAAAATTTCAGGGCGAAGCGATAGGCGTCCCTTTCCGCATCGTGTTCGACCCGGATGACTTCTGCCTTGTGGACGTAAACCGTATCACCAGGTGCCTCGCAACTGCCGGGAAAGACAATGCTGCTGTCAAAAATCAGCTGCTCCTTTTTCAGGATCGGTCCGCGCAGAAACTTGAAATTGTGTTTGGCGAGAACCCCGTACGCGCCTCCCAGGCTGATGTTGATCAACTCCAGAACCCCGTGGAGCTTTTTCAGATTGAAATGCATTTGGGTGCCGGGCTGGGTGTTGATGCGGAAATTCAACCGCCGCTGCAACCGCTCCACATATTTCGGAAACGGTATTCTCAGCCGGTTCCCCACAAAATGGCCGCCGACCGTGCCGAAAATGTATTCGAGCCGGTCCGGCCCGTTGAAGTTGAATTGGAATTGCCGAGGTTCATCATTGCGCCCAGCCTCCGTGAAATCTTCGGGGAGATCGATGAGCAGGTACCTTCCGTCCTCGGCTTCCTCCAGTCCGGCAATATAGGTGAGACGATCGAATTCGGTGCCGACGATATACATGGAGAGAATCACTTTTTCCGCAATCAGCGTATTGAACAGTTGCGTCAACTTGCTACCCGATAGCTTTACCCGATCCCCCATGGTGAATGATTCCTATTTTTCAAAATATCACTTCTGACGGACGCGTCAAAAGCCCGAGCTCAAGGCTTGCGAATCCGTCCAATCTGCTTTGATTTTTTTGCCTTTTCCCATTTTCGGCCATCGTGACGAAATCTTTACCCTCCAGCGTTGGGGTCCGTCAAGGTTGATCAATCCTGCCTCGGATTCGGGTCCAGTTGGCGATATCGTTCCGCCTGTTCCGCCTCCTTGGACTGGATGTCGCTTAGATCCTCCTTCATCTGCTGATAGTGCTCAAGGTCTTTTTTCCCGGTTACGGTTTCCACCGTGTCATTGACCTTTTCCCGGCTTTCGGTGCCATCGCACCCCCCTATCATCAGGCATCCGCCGATGAAGAGGCAAGTCAGGAAGAGGCAAGCCAGTCGGATTTGTAATTTTTTGAAACCGCTTTGCATGATGGCTCCTATTCGAGATGGCTTCTATTCGAATTGTTGGCGAAAGGAATCAAACATGGCCTTGAGATCGGCCAACTCGCTGTTCAATGCATCGACCCTTGCCTCCAGCTGGGCCAGGCGATCGGTTCCGGCTGCGGCAGGCAAGACATCGGAGGCTACCGCTTCCGCAGCACCCGCATCGGATTCACCGGCGAGCAGATGCATGAAACGGACCTCCTTGTGGCCGGGCAAACGCGGCAGCCGATGCACATGCCCCCACTCTACCAAGCGGTCCAACGTTTCCTGCAGGGCTTCCAGACTGTCAAAGGCATGCAGGCGTTCGGTGCGGCCGCGGATGGCACCTGGCGTTTGGGGGCCGCGCAGCAAAAGGACGCACAGAACGGCCGCTTCCGAGGCAACCATGTTGTGTTGGTGGGTGAAGCGCTCCTCGAATTTGGGCACCCGTCCCACGGTGCTGCGATTGACCCATCCTTTTGCTTCCAGGTCCGCGACGGCCTCCTCGACGGTCTGTTCATCCCAGGCGACCACCGGTTCCCGGTTGGATTTCTGATTGCAGGCATTGGTCAGGGCGTTGAGGGATAACGGATAGTATTCCGGCGTGGCCATGGCTTTTTCCATCAGGCAGCCGAGGACACGAATTTCCTGTTGGCTCAGTTGGGTTCCCATTGGTGTGCGGCTCCGTCCACGGTTCGATCGCCCGCCGGCAGGTTCGGCGGGCGATCCGTTTCAAGCGTTTCAGGATTTTTTAATCGATTGTTTCACCTCGGCCAGGGTCTCAGCGGACATGCCGAAGCTGTTTTCCGGAGCCGGGAAGGCCGAGGTGCGGACCTCCTCGCCATAGGCCTTGATGGCCTCGATGATCGTGGGCCGGATTTTGGTGTACTGCTTGACAAACTTGGGCACGAAGCGGTCGAAGAGCCCCACCATGTCATGGGTCACCAGCACCTGTCCGTCCACGTCCACGCCGGCGCGATGCCAATCACCGGAACGGCCACCGATTCGGCGATCAGGCGCCCCAAGGGGGCGGGCACCGCCTCGGCGACGATGGAGAAGGCGCCGGCCGCCTCAATCGCCTTGGCATCCTCGACGATGCGCCGGGCCGCGGTGGCGTCCTTGCCCTGAATCTTGAACCCGCCCAAGGCGCTGGCGGTCTGGGGCGTGAGGCCGATGTGGCCCTGGACGGGAATTCCGGCCTTGACGATGGCCTGGACCACCGGCGCGAAATCGACCCCGCCTTCCAGCTTCACGCAATCACATCCGCCTTCCTTCATCAGCCGTCCCGCATTGATGATGGCGTCGCGAATGCCGGTGTTATAGCTCATGAAGGGCATGTCGCCAACCACCACCGGCCGTTTGCAGCCGCGCACCACCGCCTGAATGTGATGAATCATCATTTCCAGGGTGACGGCAACCGTTCCTTCGAGCCCCAGGACGACCATTCCCAGGGAGTCGCCCACCAGAACCATGTCCACCCCGGCTTCATCGGCCATCAATCCGAAGGGGTAGTCGTAGGCGGTGACCATCACCAGCTTGCGGCCGTCCTTCTTGGCCTGGATAATACTCGGTATACTGACTTTTGCTTCAGGCATGATTTGTCTCCTTTGACATCAATAGTGGCTCTGAAGGGTTTCCACCAACGCCGTCAGGGTCCGGTTGACTGGTACGGGCACACCGAGGGTGTCGGCCGTGCGGGTGATAAAACCATTAATGGCACCGATTTCGGTCAACCGGTGACGGTCCACATCCTGGCCCATGGACGAACGGTTGGGGCCCGTGGCGGCGGCGATCTGAAAGACCTTTTCCACGGGATCCCCGTCGACGACCACACCGCGGGCACGGGCAACGGCGACAGCCTCCTCGACGGCTTCGCGGGCCAACTGACGGGTTTCCGGTCGGTCCAGCAACTGGCCATTGGTGATGCCGGTCAGCGCCGTGATGGCGTTGATGCCGATGTTGATGAAAAGCTTGGCCCACAGCACGGCTTGAACGTCATCCACCACCCGGGTGACGATGCCGGCCCGGTTGAGCATCTCGCAATCGTCGTGATCCCGGCGGCTGCCGGCTTTTGCCAGGCGCCGATGACCGTCTCGCCGGTACCGGCGTGACGGATCGCCCCCGATTTCAGAAAAGTGGCCCCGTGGGCCGTCGTGCCGGCGACGATGCGGGCCGGAGGGATGGTCTCGGAGAGCGCTTCGGCGTTACCCATGCCGTTTTGCAGGGTCAGGATCAGGCTTGCGTCGGCGGTCAGTCGGGCGGCGGTTTGGGCGGCAGCGGCGGTATGCACGGACTTGACGAAAAAGAACGCCAGATCCACCTTTCCGATCCGGTCCGGGTCGCTGGTGGCCGGTACCCGTACGGACCGCAGCCGGCCAGCGCTTTCGATGGACAGACCGTTTGCGTTCACCGCATCCACATGATCCTGGCGGATGTCCAGCAGGGTCACGGTTTCGCCGGCCTCGGCCAACAACGCACCGAAGAGGCTGCCCATGGCACCTGCGCCGATCATTGCAATTTTCATGATGCTCCTCATTTTACAGGGATTCGAAAAATAGTCAAAGCGACTTGAGGCCCCATGCCAACATCAACCGCGGTCGTCGGGCCAGAGGTAGTGCAGACCTGTGAGGGCATAGATGCGGGCGGTTTCCACCAGTTGATCCAGGTCCACCCACTCGTCCACCTGGTGCGGCACATAGCGATCACCGGCACCCATGGTCACAATGGGAATGCCCTTCATGGCCCAAAGAAAGGTGCCGTCGGTGGCGCCGGGCACGCCGGCCAGCTCCGG
>NZ_BBCC01000139.1 GCF_001311845.1 Desulfosarcina cetonica JCM 12296
CTGGCCTGCATCGACACCTGCGTCTACGGGGCGCGCTTTCTGGACGAGGCCGAGCAGAGGGTGCATGTGGACCCGAACCTGTGTCAGGGTTGCGGTGATTGCGCCACGGTCTGCCCCAACAGTGCCTCCATCGTCGGAGGGTTCTCTCCGCGCGGCTTGATGGGATCGATCGAGGCGGCCGTCGCGTCGGTTTAAACGATAACCAGAAGAAAGGATGCCTCCCCATGTCCGCACCTTCGACCGCCCCATCCGAAAACGCGGCCCTGGCCAACATCCAGTCCATGGTCCGCGCCTGCATCCAATGCGGCACCTGCACCGGCTCGTGCCCCAATGCCGATCAGATGGATCTTTCGCCGCGGCACATGTGGCGGCGGGTGATCCTGGGCCAATTGGAACGAATCATGGCCAGCCAGACCTTCATTCTCTGTTCGGACTGTTACACCTGCACCCTGCGTTGCCCTCGCGGCCTGCCCTTGACCGAAGCCATGGAAAGGCTCAAGGGCATCGCCTTCGCCCGCCAGGAAGCCGCCCATCGCCAGCCGCGGCTGTTCTACCTCCAATTTCTGGAAACCGTGCGCCGCCATGGCCGCATCCATGAGATGGACTTCATGCGGCGCTATTTTTCCGCCCTCAAAAGCCCCACCGTGCCCCTCTCTTTCGCCCCTTTGGGGTTGAAACTCATGGGCAAGGGCAAGGTCGAGCTGGGGTTCGGCAAAACCGCGGACACACCCCTCACGCCTCTTTTTGACCGGGTGGCGCAAATGGACCGGGCGACCATGCAAAACACCACCAGGGAGGAGCACTCAGCATGAATTATCTCTACTACCCGGGATGCAGTCTCACCGGCTCGGCCCGCGAGTACGATCTTGCCATCCGGTCGGTCATGGCCGCCGCCGGGGCCACACTGACCGAAATCGAGGACTGGACCTGCTGTGGCGCCAGTGCCGCCGCGCCCGTCAGCCACCTCCTGGCCCTCTCCCTGGGTGCCCGCAACCTCGCCCTGGCCGAGAAGATGACTGCCGAGGGAGAGATCCTGGTCCCCTGCAGTGCCTGCTACCTCAACCTGAAACGGGCCCACACGGCCCTAAACCAGCATGCCGAGGATCGCACCCGTATCAATGCGGCCCTTTCCGCCGTGGATCTGTCGGCCAGCGGTCGCGGCCGGGTGCGCCATCTGCTGGACGTGCTGGCCACCGACCTGGGATCGGACGACCTGGCCGGCCATATGCCCCGGTCATTGGCCGGCCTTGTCGTGGCCCCTTACTACGGTTGCCAGTGTTTGCGGCCGTTTGTCGAATTCGACGACCCGGAACGGCCGGTCAGCATGACCGCACTGATCCAAGCCACCGGCGCGGATGTCTTTGCCTGGGAGATGGGCGCGCGCTGCTGCGGAGCGTCCCTGGTGAGCACCCGGCCATCGGTGGGCTTGAAACGGGTGACGGCCATTCTGCGGGCCGCCCGGGGCGCAGACCTTATCGTGACCGTCTGCCCCATGTGCCAAATGAACCTGGATGCCTGGCAGGCCAGGGCCTCGCGCGCGGCCGGCGAGGATCTGTCCATCAGCGTGCTCTACCTGCCCCAACTGCTCGGGCTGGCCATGGGACTGTCCAAGGAGGCGTTGGGACTGAATTTGAATCTGGCGGTGATGGAACCATTTTTAGAAAAGATAGCCATGTAAATGTAGGTAGTGTAAAGTTTTAAGTGTTAAGTGATTAAGCGAGGGAATACTGCCTTTTTAAATCGGATTCAATCCGCTGCTTAACACTTAAAACTTTACACTTAACACTTCAATCAAAAGGGCTCCATGGTCCATATAATCCAAAACCTGCGCAACAGCCTGGCCGCCAAGCTGATCCTGGCCGTGGGCACCGTTTTGCTCATCACCATCGCCACCTGGGCCTTTTTCAATATCCGCTATCAGCAGGAGAAAATGATGAAGGGCATCGTGGCCGGCACGGATCGCCTCACCACCACGATCCGCCTGGGCACCCACTACGCCATGATGCTCAACTCCCGCGACGAGATCAACCAGATCATCAACAACATCAGCCGCCAACCGGAAATCAAGAACATCCGCATTTACAACAAAGCCGGCGAAATCAAATACTCCAACAACCCCAAGGAGGTCGACGAGACCACCAACATCAAGGCCGAGGCCTGCCATATCTGCCACCGTAGCGAGCCCCCCATGACGGCGGTCCCCCTGGATCAACGCACGCGCATCTTCCCCTCCCCGGCCGGCTATCGGCTGCTTGGCATCATCAGCCCCATCTGCAACGAGCCGGGCTGCAGTACCGGTGACTGTCATGTCCACCCCGAGGAGAAAAAAATTCTCGGTGCCCTGGATGTGGTCATCTCCCTGGAAAGCACCGACCGTGAGGTGCTGATGGAAGAGCGCGGCATCATCGGCCTGGCCGGCTTCGTCTTCCTGATCACCTCGGCCATGATCTTCATCTTCGTGCTGCGCTTCGTCAACCAACCCATCCGGCGGCTCATCGACGGTACGCGCCGGATCGCCCGCGGGGACTACACCAGCAAGGTCCGTCTGCCCCAGACCGACGAATTGGGACAGTTGGCCATGGCCGTCAACCAGATGTCCGACGAAATCGCCACGAGCCAGCAGGAGCTAAACAATCAGCGCGATGAATACCAGAACCTGTTCGAGCGGGTTCCCTGCCTGATCACCGTCCAGGATCAGGACTATCGCATGCTGCGCTTCAACCGGGAATTTTCCCGACGCTTCTCGCCCACGCCGGGCGATTTCTGCTTTCATGCCTACAAGGGACGCGATACGAAATGCACCGTCTGCCCGGTGGAAGCGACCTTCGCCGACGGTCTTTCCCACCAGGCGGAAGAGAGTGCGGTGGACGCGGACGGGTCCACCAAACACTGGCTGGTGCGCACTTCGCCCATCAAGGATGCCAACGGCCGGGTGATCGCCGCCATGGAAATCTCCCTGGACATCACCCAACGCCGGCAACTGGAAGTGGACCTGCAGAAGTCGGAGAAGAAGTACCATGCTATCTTCAACAACATCCCCAACCCGGTCTTCGTCCTGGATATCGCCAGCCTGCAGGTGATGGACTGCAACCACAGCGTCAGCGCCGTCTACGGGCTCGGCATGGAGGAAATCATCGGACGCTCCTTCATGACCCTTTTTCCTCCGGACGAGCGCGACCATTACGCCTTCAAGGTGGCGACCTGTTCGGTGATCAACCAGGCACGCCATCTCGATCGCGAAGGCAAGGTGATGTTCGTCAACATCCGTATCTCGCCTTCGGAATACTCCGGCCAAAAGGTCCTGTTGGTCACCACCAGCGACATCACCAAGCGCCTGGAGGCCGAACAGCAGCTGATTCAGGCCAGCAAGATGGCCACCCTGGGAGAGATGGCCACGGGCGTGGCCCATGAGCTCAACCAGCCCTTGTCGGTGATCAAGACGGTCAGCAGCTTCTGCATGCGCAAGCTGGACGCCGACGAGCCCATTGCCGGAGAAATGCTTGCCACCATGCTGGGCAAGGTGGACAACAACGTGGACCGCGCCACGCGGATTATCAATCACATGCGCCAGTTCGCCCGAAAATCGGATATGCAGATGGATCGGATCCAGCTCAACGAGGTGCTGAAAAGCGCCTTTGAAATCTTCAGCCAGCAGCTCAAGGTCCGCGGCATCCAAGTGGTATGGGAAATCTGCGAAACCCTGCCGCGCATCCATGGGGATGCCAGCCGCCTGGAGCAGGTCTTCATCAATCTTCTGCTCAACGCCCGCGATGCCATCGAATCCCGTTGGGGCGACACGCCGGTCGAGGTGGTCGAGGACGCCAAGGTGATCCGGTTGTGGACGGGCATGGCGGGCGCTCGGGTGACCTGTCGGGTCTGCGATACGGGGACCGGTATCCCCGACCCTGTGGTCGAGAAAATCTTCGAGCCGTTCTTCACCACCAAGGAGGTCGGCAAGGGAACGGGGTTGGGACTTTCCATCAGCTATGGTATTGTCAAGGAGTGCGGCGGCACCATCGAAGCCGTGCCCAACGCGCCCAATGGCACCTGCTTTATTCTGGGTTTTCCGGTCGCCGCTGAGGCTACCGAGGAAAACGGCGCCAACACCATTCTGGCGGAGTAGTGATCGCATGGATGAAATCACGCCCAAGACCATCCTGATCGTCGACGACGAAGCGGATATTCGTGAAGTCCTGGCCATTGCCCTGATGGACATGGGCTATCGCACCCTGGAAGCTGAAAACGCCCCTGCGGCATTCTCGCTGTTTTTGGAAGCCGCGCCTGAAATCGTGGTCACCGACATCAAAATGCCGGGAGGCGACGGCATCGAACTTTTACGCAAGATTAAGCGTGAAAATCCGGAGACAGAGGTGATCATGATCACCGGCCATGGCGACATGAACCTGGCCATCCGCAGCCTCAAACACGACGCCACCGATTTCATCACCAAACCCATTAATGTAGACGTGCTCGACATCGCCCTGAACCGGGCCATTGAGAAAATCACCATGCGCCGTGAGTTGCAGGCCTATACCCACAGCCTCGAGCAGTTGGTGCGGGAGAAAACCCAGCTCCAGGATCATCTGGCCAGCCTGGGCCTGATGGTCGGATCCATTTCCCACGGCATGAAGGGGCTGCTCACCAGCCTGGACGGGGGGCTGTATCTGGTGGCCTCGGGTCTTGAGAAGGAAAATCTGCAGCGCGCCCGGGAAGGTTGCCAGGCGGCCCGCGAAACCGCCCAGCGCATCCGCAAGATGGTCTTGGACATCCTCTACTACGCCAAGGAACGCCATCTGCAATGCCGGCCGGTGCCGATAGCGGACTTTGTTCGGACGCTGGCGGACCTGATCCGGCCCCGCGTGGACGGCTTCGGCATGACCCTGGCCGTTCAGGTGCGCCCGACAGCGGCAGCATGACCGTGGACGCCGATTATCTGCAAGCGGCCCTGATCAATATCCTGGACAATGCCGTGGATGCCTGTCTGAAGGAACCGCACGACCAGCCGCCCCGCATCGAGCTGACCACCGCCGTTCAAGCGGATACGGTGATGTTCAAGGTAAGCGACAATGGCGTCGGCATGGACCACGAGACCCGGGACAGGCTCTTTACCCTCTTTTATTCCACCAAGGAACGCAAGGGCACCGGTCTGGGCCTTTTCATCACCAAACGCATTGTCGAGCAGCATGGCGGCAGCATTACGGTGGAAAGTGCGCCGGGAAAAGGCAGCGTATTTACGGTGACCCTTCCGAAAGTACCGCCGGCGGCCACTGCTGGCGCCACCCCCGAACCCGAAACGCCTAAGGACTGACGGATTCGCAAGCCTTGATCCCGGGCTTTTTGCAAATCCGTCGAGAATGCGACTTCTCACGCGCGCGGCATCAATCCTCCGCCGCCGGCATCACCGCTCGAATCTTCTCCTGCAGCTGGTCCATGCGGAAAGGCTTGTTGATGTAACCGTCCACACTGACATCCCCCAGCTTCTCCCGCCCCTGAAGCTCGGTGAAGCCGCTGGTCACCAGCACCGGAAACGCGGCGCCCATGGCGCGCAGACGCTCCAGGGTTTCCCGGCCCCCCATGCGCGGCATGTTGATATCCAAAAGCCCCAGGACGATCCGGTCCCCATGGGCCTCGAAAACCTTCAACGCCTCAATGCCATCGATGGCCGTGATGACCTCGAACCCCAACAGGGCCAGCATTTGTGAACCCAGTTCCAAGACCAGGGGCTCGTCGTCCACCAGCAACGCGGTGCCGAGGTTCTTCCGGCCGGCCAGCGGTTCAACGACCGGCAGCGGGGATAATTTGGGAGCCGGTTGACGCGCCGGGAAATAGACCGTTACGGCCGTGCCCGTGTCCAGGCGGCTGTCAATGCGCACCCCACCGCGGTGGGCACGCATGATGCCCATCACGGCGGCCATGCCCATGCCCCGACCGGTGAATTTGGTGGTGAAAAAAGGATCGAAAACTTTTTCGAGGGTTTCCTGATCCATGCCCCGGCCATTGTCCGACACCCGCAGCCATGCGTAGCGCCCTTCGGGGAGCTGGTCGCCCGGGGCCAACCGCTCCAGTTGGGCGGCATCGCAATGCTGGTCCCCAACGCTCAGTTGAATCTCGAGCGGTTGGTCCCCGGAAGCCTCAACGGCGTTGGTCACCAGGTTGGTGATCACCTGGTAAACCTTGGCCGAGTCCGCATGGATCCACACCGGGCCGGCATCGGCAGCCAGGGTCAGGCTGGCACGATCGGCCACCGTGGACGTGAGCACATCCACGATTTTTGTCAAAGTGGCGTTCAGGTCCAAGGGTTCCGCACTGATTTTCGACTGCCCCACGTAAGTGAGCATCAGGCGCTCAACTCGGCCGCCTTGGTGGCGGATTTTTCGGCGGCGTCGATCCGGCGCAACTGTTCCGGGTTATCCTCCACCGCCAGGCGCAGCAACTCCAAGTTGCCCAGCACGACCATCAACAGATTGTTGAAGTTGTGGGCCACCCCCCGGCCAGGGTGCTGACGGCCTCCAGTTTGCGGGTACGTCGCAGGCGCTCGGAGATCTCCAGGCGCTCGTTCTCCAGGGACTTGATCCGCGAAATATCCATGGCGATCTGCAAACGCACCATGCGACCGTCCACCCAACGAATGGCCTGGTCATGGTTCAGGTACCAGCGATGCTTCACCGGAGACCACGCCTCCCAGGTCTGTACGCCCGTGGGTCGCCCCTGGTCATCCAGTAATTTGGCAGCCACGCAATTGTTGCAGACGTGGTCCGCATGGTGGAAAAATTCGAAGCAGCGCACACCGGAAGGGCAGTCCCCGTATTCTTCCCGCATGGCCCGGTTCATGAAGAGGATCTCGAAGGACCTCATGTCGGCCACGAGAATATGGGCGGCGATGCTGTCCAAAATGGTGGTGAAACGCGCATATGTCGATCGTCGCTCCTCCTCGGCCAGCTTCTGCTCGGTGATCTCACGGAGCTGCCCAGGACGGCCCGGGCACGCCCCTGGGCATCCCGGACGATGGCGCGTTTGTCGGTAAACCACAGGTACTTACCCTGCTTGTCGCGCAGCCGGTACCGGGAAGCGGATGCATCCGGGGGCACGTCGACGCGGCTCATCAGCCGGTCATTGTAGTCCAGAAAGGCCGGCAGATCGTCGGGATGCACCAGGGCCTGCAGGCGATTGAAATCCAGCGCATCGACTTCCTGGCGGGTTAGGCCCAAAAACGTCATCATCGCATTGCTGACATAATCGTAGGCGCCGCTCTGGATATCCCGCTTGAAGAGAATGTCACGCGAATGCTTGAGAACTTCCTCGAAGCGCTGCTGGCTTTCGCGAAGGGCTTTTTCCGCCTGATCACGGGCCTCGAAAACCGCATCCAGCCCGCCTTTGATCGAGGCGATGGCCTCGAACACCGGGCGGAACGGATGGGCGGCATCGATTTCCGCCGGGATCGGCATGCCTTGACGTTCCCAGTCGATGTTGCCAAGGAACTGCAGTAATTGCCGGACTTCCGGCACCGGCTGAACATCGACGGCTGGATCCTCGGTGAGGGGGGCGAACCCCAGGAAACGGTCCGCCAGCGAAAGGGCGGTCTCGAAATCGACCACCGTTCTTAGCCGAAAGGGTAGAAGCGGGCTGGCCAGCATGGCCGCGGTACGCCCGAACCAGTTGGTTTCGTAGAAAATATAGGCCGTTAAAGGATAGCGGGCATGCCATTTTTTGAGCGAATCGATGAATTGATGGCGGACCCTGCGGCGGGCACGCTGACCGTCGGCCATGGTGGTGATGATCACGGGAAACCCGCTTTCAAAGCCGAGCATGCGACGTACGCGCTCGCGCAACTGGCTTACGGGAGCCACGTGATGGCCGCGCATCGTCCCCGTTGATATGCCATGGTAAATCCGGCGATCGATGACCTCGATGGTCAGGGTGTAATCATCCAAGGCAAGCCGCCAACGGGGGCACCGCAGAACATGGTGGCCATTTTCAATGACCTCGGAAATATCCGCGTCCCATTGCCGCCGGGAACGGGCGTCCCCTTCCAAAACCGCCGTTTCGCCGCCGAGCAAGCCCATGGCGGCGGTGATGGCCGAACGGTAGTCTTTTTCGATATAGACTTTCCGTTTGACCAGAAGCAGGCGTCTGGCCAGATTGATCATGATGCGAAACCAGGGGCTGACGCCGAAGTAGACCACGCCCAGCATCTGATCCTGCTGATCCATGTAGCGCACGTAATGCGTTCTTGCCTCCCGGCTGATGCCGCGCATGCCGGAATAATCCGAGATGAGCACATAGCCGGCGGATAGGTCGATGCATGACCGGATTACCGCCTCGGTCATCTTGAGGGATTCGACAAGACCTTCCAATTGGGCATGGCCACAAGGCTGGTTAAACAGGATCCGATCACCGATCGCCCGCGTGGTGAACCAATACCCCTTGCCGAAGGGGCGCCGGGTCCAGTCAGGCCTTGAGGTAATGGGCAAACCCGTCTCCGGACACACCCCTATGGCGTCATCGGTTGGATCGATCGTCGTGGTCATCAACCCGATCTCCGCTGGGATCGTATCCCGATTGCGAATTCATCAATTCGATCATGGCGTCACGGAACACCATCAGATCCATCTGTGGTTTTAAAAAGACATGTTCCGGTAGGATCCCGATCCGGCAAAGGTCCTCTCCGAGTTTGTACTCCACGGAACCGGTATGGATGAGAAAACGCATCGTCGGCCGCAAGCGATGCGCCTGCATGATCAACGAATCACCGTCCAACCGGGGCAAACGGATATCCACAATGGCGATATCAAAAGGGAAGCACGCAATCAGGTCCAGGGCCTCCTCGGCGCTGTCAGCGCTGGAAACATTGAATTCGAAATCTTCGAGAAATTCGACGAGACTGTTGCGGATGGAGGGTTCGTCATCAACCACCAGCACGCGGATTTCGGATGACATGTGGACCATCCCCCTTCTTCGGATGAGCACGACGATTCGTTTCTGTTCGGCAACACACGCGGGTTACCCGAATTAACGGCCGGTCTGTCGCCACATAGACTATATTATCGCCCCATGGTAGCGTTACTTTATCGTCGGTCTGCCGTGACGATCCCGGACGATCCATCTGCCGGCGTGTCGCCCATCGTGGCCCCAAGGAAGCCTTGGATCCATTCACCGGCCTGTTGCCGCTGGCCGGGTTCCAACCAGCGAACCTGCGGGTCGGCACCAAACCAGGTCAGCTGGCGCTTGGCATAACGACGATGGTCGCGTTTCAGGGTCCGAACCGCTTCCACCAATGGCACCGCGTCCTCGACCACGGCGGTCAGATGCCGGTATCCAAGGCTCTGCATGGATTTCAGGGTTCTGGCATAACCGCTGGCCAGCAGCCGGCGCACCTCATCCATGAACCCTGGTCCATCATGACGTCCACACGTCGGTTGATGCGGTCATACAATATCGGCCGGGGCCAGGACAGGCCGATGGATAGCGCCCTGAATCGCGGTTTTCGGAAGCCGTGCCGCTGCTGGACGATGGAAGGCGGCTGACCGCTGACCGTATAGATTTCCATGGCCCGCACGAGGCGATAGGTGTCGTTGGGATGAATCCGCCGCGCCGTGACAGGATCGATCCCGGCCAACTGCCGGTACAAGGCGGCGTTGCCGTCTGCTGCCACCTGGGCCTTCAACCGCTGACGGACGGCCGAATCGGAGGGGCCGTCATCGAAAAGCCCATACATCAACGCCTTGATGTAAAAACCGGTTCCGCCGACGACAAACGCCGTGTGGCCGCGGGCAATGACCTGCCGGACCCGCTCAGCGGCCATAGCGGCATAGGCAGCGGCGTCGAAATCCGCGTCCGGGTCGACCACATCGATCATGTGATGGGGCACGACCGCCTGCTCCGCCGGCGTGGGTTTGGCGGTACCGATATCCATGCTGCGGTAGATCTGCATGGAATCGGCGCCAATGATCTCACCATCAAACTGTCTGGCCAGGTCGATGGCGAAACTGGTTTTTCCCGAAGCCGTGGGGCCGGCCACAATGACAATTTTAGACGTGGACAAATGGCCTACCCGCGATCAGTCGCCCATTTCGGCCATGTAGTCATCGTACATGGTCTCAAGGGCCAGCTTATGCTTGGCCTCTTCCTGGCAAAGCATTTTGAACAGTTTTTTGGCGCCATCATCCTCGGCTTTGGCCAACAGGTCGTTGTAAAGCCGAAGCGAGGCCTCTTCACGCTTCATGGCCAGCATCAATAACTCATTATAGGCCATGCCGGGGGTGTAGGCCATGGGTTCCACGTAATCGCTGCGCTTGATGTCCGCAATCCACTTGAACGCATAGTCATCCAATTTCGCGGCGACCCCGGTCGCCAGATAATCCTCGAGCATCTTCTGATGCTTGCGTTCTTCGGCAGCAAACTCGAGCAGCATCTCTTTTTTGCCGGCCATCTGTTCCGCGGTGCTGTTTTCTTCATAAAAACTGGCGGCTTCCCGTTCCTTCTCGATGGCAAAGGTGATAATCGCCTGCAAATTTTCAAAACCCATTGTGCCCTGTCCTTTCACTGGCAATTGATGATCAAGCGGCCGATCCACCCCAAGGGGGTTGCCCAAGATCTGCTGTCGGAAATTCCAACGGCAGCTGTAGGGAACCCCAACACCAATATAAACATCCGATAATAAACAATATTTTCAAAAATTCCGCTGCAATTGGAAGCACGATCAAGGCCCCCTTGTGGGATAATCCCCCAACGAATCGGCGAAATCCTGCCAAAACCACGGCCAAAATTACATTTCTACCATAAATTCAATAACTTTTAAAATTGGCACGTCGTTTGCTGAAATCGGAAATAAGATTAACACCCATGGGAACCGAGGTGTTGTCGGCAACAACCGGTCACTATCATACCCGGTTGATTTGAATCAAGCCACCCTTTGCCGATCCATTCATCTCATACCAGATAAAGGAGAATCCAAATGAATGAAAAAAGCAACCGGAGCCGGATCGGATACGGATCATCCTACCATCGCGGAGAAGGCCAGGAGATGAGCCGGCGTTCTGGCATCGGCTCCGTATTGGGGGGCCAGGTCTGGGTAATCCAACCGGACAAAAAGGAGCTTCCGGAAAATCCATGCCTGTGGATGCAGGCCGGTGCGGTCAAGTACAAAACCTGTAACAACGTTTACGACTGCAACCGCTGCAAATACGACCAGGCCATGCAAAAAAAGGTCGCCCGGGGCAAACAGATCAGCTGGCAGGATGCCATGCGTCGGCATCCGGCGCTGGCGCGCACCTGCCGGCATAGTCTCACCGGACGGATGGCCCAGCGATCTTGCGCCTACGATTTTCATTGTGAAAAGTGCGATTTCGATCAGTATTTCGAAGATGTCCTGGCCGCCAAAACGCGGCATGTGCCCACAACGATAACCAACGTCAAAGGCTTTGACGTTCCCCGGGACTATCATTTTCACAACGGCCACACCTGGGCCCGGATTGAAAGTGGCGGCAACCTTAGAATCGGTCTGGATGATTTCAGCCTGAAGGTCTTCGGACAGGCCGACGGTTTCGACCTGCCCCTGATGGGCAAGGAACTGAGCCACGATGAAATCGGCTGGGGCCTCAAGCGCAAGCACCACCTGGCCGATGTGCGCGCGCCCATCGATGGGGTGATCATGGAGGTCAACACCCGGGTGATGGAGAATCCGGGACTGGCCAATCGAGAGCCCTATGGCGACGGCTGGCTTTTTGTGGTGCGCACGCCAGACGTTCGGCAAGCCGCCAAGCGTCTGATGGATAACGACGCCAGTTTGAACTGGATCAACGACGAGGTCGCGGTCCTGGAAACGATGGTCGCCGAGGTGGCCGGACCGCTGGCCGCCGATGGTGGCACCTTCGGGCCGGATCTCTACGGCAACCTGCCCGGACTGGATTGGCATCGACTGGCCCGCACCTTCCTGAAAACGGGTTGAAATCATGAATCATCAGCCACAGCGACCACCGGCCGCACCCTGCATCTGGATGCAGGCCGGGGTCGTCAAAGCCAAAACCTGCAAGCGGGATTTCCACTGCGCCGGCTGCCGATTCGACAGGATCCTGCGAAAGCTGGCGCGGGAAAATCGGCAATCATCGACCCCTCCCACCGGAGGTCGGGCACGGATCGTCTACTGGGCCGACAAGCTCAAGGAATTACCGGCCCACCGTCGACCCTGCGTGCATTCCCTCAAGCGCCGCATCGCGTTTCGCCCCTGCACCAACGACTATCTGTGCGGCACCTGTGAATTCGACCAGTACTTTCAGGATCAGTTCCTGGTTCACGCGATGCTGAAACCGGTCGACATGCAGACGATCGACGGCTTCAGGATTCCCCAGGGCATCTATCTGCACCGCGGCCATGCCTGGATGGCAATGGCCCCTGATGGCCAGGTCCGCATCGGTTTGGACGATTTCGCCGCCCGGCTGCTGGGCACCATGGCGCGCATCGAACTGCCGCTCTTGGGCAAGACCCTGCAACAGGACCGTCCAGGAATCACCTTCCACCGCGGTGGACTCAAGGCCGGACTGTTATCACCGGTAAGTGGCGTGGTCACGGCGTCCAATCCCGAGGTGGGCCACCATCCGCAATCCCTCACCGATGATCCCTACGGCAGGGGTTGGCTGTTGATGGCGCAACCGACCAACCTGCGGGAGGCCTTGCGTCGGCTGAAGATAGGCGATGAAGAGGTTACCGCCTTCATTGAAGATGAAATCACCGGTCTGCACCAGGCCTTGGAACCCCATCTGGGGCCCCTGGCCGCGGACGGCGGGCAACTTTGCGATGACCTCTTGGGCCGGCTGCCCGAATCCGCCTGGGTGGCGGTGGCGCGGCAGATCCTCAAGAATTGACGGATTCGTAAAGCGCCCAATATCCGCATGCTTCCTTCAGTTTTCCTCATCAGGGGTGAAAGGATCTGTCAAACGGACGGCCGCAGGCACCTGGCGAATACCCATGCTTTCAGCCCGTCCCCGAACATGACGTTGCAATAGCGGCAAAGCCGGCCTTGCTTGTGGTCGACGTCACTGATACTGCGGCAGTAGTGCATCAGGCATTGGTTGTCCTTGCAGTGCCGCAGGTTAAAGGTATGCCCCAACTCGTGGGCGCTCTCCTTGACGATACGCGCCAGATACCGCCGTCTTTGGCAGGCGGCCGAAATCCCGTCATCCAGCCGACAGGTGGAAACGATGCAACTGATTCCGCCCAGCTGGGCCTCGCCGTAGACATGGGTGAGAATCGGGATAAACAAGTCGCGCGTTGTCAAGGCAAGCACCCTGAGGGTGTCCGGCGGCGCCTGTTCGGCCAGTTTCTCGAGGATTGCGGTGGAGTGGAATTGTCCGCGCCTGGCATCCCAGGCAAAATCGATATCATCGAAAAGCGTCTGGATCCGGCAGGGCAGGCCCAACCCACGAACCACCATTTTCTCGACCGCGCACAAAATGTCCGCATCGAATGAACCGATGGGCGAAAGGATGACGAACCGGCTGACGGTGGCATTCAAGAGGGGCCCTGCAGATCATAGCGCTTGATCTTGCTGTACAGGGTGGATCGGTCGATGCCCAGAATCCGGGCACTGTTGGAGATATTCCAGTCGTTGTCGACCAGCACCTGCCGAATATGATGCCTTTCAACGGATTTGAGCGTATGATCGGAAGGATGACCGTGCTCCGGAATGCAGGCAAGGGGCAAATCCTCGGGCATCACCTGGACGGTCTTACCCACCACAACCGCCCGCTCGATGGCGTTTTCCAGTTCGCGGATATTGCCGGGCCAGTCGTAAAGCATCATCTCGTCCATGGCCGGTCGTGATATTTTCTGCGTCGGCTTATTGATCTCCTGGCTGAAGCGTCGCAGAAAATGATCGCACAAGAGCGGGATATCCTCCTTGCGTTCGCGCAGGGCCGGCATGACCAGGGAGATCACGTTGAGGCGGTAAAAAAGATCTTCGCGAAACGTCCCTTGGGCAATGGCCGCCTTGAGATCGCTGTTGGTGGCGGCGACAACGCGAAAGTCCGCTTCCAGCGGCTGTGTTCCCCCCACCCGGTAAAACACGCGATCCTCCAGCACACGCAACAGGTCGATCTGCATGCGCATGCTGATTTCACCGATCTCATCCAGGAAAAGGGTGCCGCCGTCGGCCAATTCCAGACGCCCCTTCTTGGTTTCGCGCGCATCCGTGAAGGCACCTTTCTGGTGGCCGAACAATTCGCTCTCCATGAGATGCTCGGGAATGGCACCGCAGTTGACCGCCACGAAGGGCCCACGGCAACGGCGGCTGCAGGTATGGATGGCTTTGGCCGCCAGGCCCTTGCCGGTTCCGGTTTCACCGGTAATCAAGACGGTGGAATCGGTGGGCGCCACGTCGTTGATCAAATCGAAAACCGTCTGCATGGCCCGGGACTGGCCGATCATGCTCTCGAAGCGGGTCCGCTGTTCCACCTCGTCCCGCAGGTAAGCGGTCTCTTTTTCCTGCTCCTGGCGGGAGATGATCTTGTCGATCAACAAACCCAGCGCTTCCGGATCGAAGGGTTTGAGCAGATACTCGACGGCACCGCGTTTCATGGCTTCGATGGCCGTGGCGATGGAGCCATAGGCGGTGATCATCACCACCGCCGTATCCAGGCCGCGCGCGTTGACGATCTTGAGCAGATCGAGCCCGCTCATGCCCTCCATCTTGATATCCACCAGCAGGATGTCGAAATGTGCCGTGGTCAGTTTTTCAAGGGCCGCCTCGCCGCTCTCGGCGGTTACCACATCATGGCCATCGCGTTGCAACCACCCGGCCAGGGATTCTCGAATGATCAATTCGTCGTCCACCACCATGATCCGGGTTGCGCTCATTTTTCCTCCGCCTTCGATTTCGTGGTCGGTCGTCTGTCCCGTCGGCCGGCCGGTCATCCACCCACTTTTGTCACACTGGCGATATTTTCCACGGGCAGCGGCAACTGAATCGTGAATGTCGCGCCATGCCCCGGACGGGAATCGACCGTAATGCTGCCATTATGATTTTTGATAATCCCATAAACGACACTCAGTCCCAGTCCGACCCCCTTGCCTTTTGTCTTTGTCGTATAGAAAGGCTCAAACAGCTTGTCATGATACGCCGGGGCAATGCCGCCGCCCGTATCCCGGAATGAAACGAAAATTGCTTTTGCCCGAGGATCACACCAGCTTTTGATTGTCAGCACGCCGCCCCCCTTGCTTTCCATGGCCTCGGCAGCATTGGAGATCATGTTCATGAAGATCTGTTGCAACTGATCGGCCGAGCCGACCACCGCCGGAAGATCGGGGTCGAGGGCTGGGGCAACCTTGACGTTGTGGATTTTCAACAAATTTTCGTTGATCAAAAGGGTTTTTTCAATCAACTGATTGATATCCTGGGCGCCCAGTTCGATTTTGGATTGACGTGAAAATGTCAGCAGGTTGGAAATAATCCGGCTGACCCGCCGGGTTTCCGCCTCCATGAGGATCAGATAGCGTTCGAACAGGCCTGGATCACGGGCCCCGTTATCTTCCTTCATGATCCGCTTCATCAGCAGAATCAAATTTAAAATGCCGGCAATGGGGTTGTTGATTTCATGCACCACGGAGGCGGAAAGTTTGCCCAGGGAGGCCATCTTGTCCTGATGGAGCAGTTTGGCGTGGGTCTCCTGCAGTTGCCGGGTGCGCTCGTCCACCATCTTCTCCAGACGGCGGCGATTCTCCTCCTCCTGAAGCCTGCGTTCGGTAAAATCGTGGCTGATCTCGATCAGCCGCGACAGCTTACCGTTCTTCTCCCAGATCGGATGGATGGAGACCTCCATGTAGTGGACCTTCCCACCGGGCCCGGTACGCGTGCGAATGGTATCGGCGGGCAACTGGTTCTGAATCACGGACTTCAGCGGGCAACCCTTCTCTTCCAGGAAACAGGATTCATCGGTCTGGTGGTAGACTTCATAACACTTTTTCCCGATCACGTCCTTTTTCTCATACCCCATGTACTTGAGGAAGGCCTCGTTGGCATCGACGATTTCCTGTTCGGGGGTAAAAACCAGAATCAGATCCTGAATCCCGTTGAGGATGGTCTGAATCTCCTCGGAACGCTGCTGAAGCAGTCTTTCCCTTGACTTGAAGGCCCGCCAAAACAGGTCGAAGGCCGAGTAGGCGAGGACCCGCAGGCGCTCCGGCTTGCCGTCCAGAATCCGGTGCAGCAAATCGGGATCCGGGTCGAGAAGAATAAACAGGTCAACACCACTCTTGGGATCGTACAACGCGTGGTAATCGGAAACCACCTTCAACCCCCAACGGCGGGCCAAGCGGGCGCCGGGGGCATTTTCGTCCGCATCGGCCACGGCGACGATCCTGGAATGGACCTGATCCTGAAGAAAGGCCAGCGTCGTCATTTTCAGGACCTCTTCGCAGTAGCTGCCGCCACCGATCAGTGCGATATTGATGACCATGTTTTTTTCATCCGCCCTTTTTCATTATTTCTTCCCCTGGAGAAGATGAAAGTCGATCAGGAAATAAATTGTCAGAATATTTTAGATTATGGTAGCATGGGCGTGATTTGTCTATCAAGTCGATTTTAGTAGCTACAAAAAGGCGACAATAAAGCTGTAAAGAAGAACTTCCCCAGGGTCGATGTTGCGGCCCTGAAACGCTGGCGTTCGTCTGTGCCCGGCATTTCTTTTTCTTAACGTCGATGCCGGTAGCATCTGCAAAAGCATTTTTCCGCCCTTATTCCAGTCCCTTTTAAGGGCATATACGCAAAACGAGGCACTAAAAAAGCGATCCATACCGGCAAATCTTATTGACAAGCCATCTTTGGCCATATAGGTAATGTTCCCTTGGTTAAACAACCCTCCCTCTTATCTATTTCGTGGTTTGGTAAATCTATTAAGATCCACCATCAGGCGTTTAATGCGCGGTCAGGAGAGTAAAACAATGACAAAAAACGCGATTGGTTCCGTGTTGGTCGTCGGCGGGGGCATCGCCGGAATGCAGGCCGCCCTGGATTTGGCCGATTCCGGGTATTTGGTGCACGTTGCAGAGAAGTCTCCCGCCATCGGCGGGGTGATGAGCGAGTTGGACAAGACCTTTCCCACCAACGACTGTGCGATGTGAATTATCTCTCCCAAACTGGTCGAGTTCGGCCGGCATCTGAATATCAACCTGATCACCTGCGCTGAAGTCAAACAGATCCAGGGAGCCGAAGGTAATTTTACGGTTACCGTCGACAAAGGGCCCCGATATATCGACCCTGCCAAATGCACCTCCTGCGGCGATTGCGCCGCAGCCTGCCCGGTCTCCCTCCCCGACGAATACAATCAGGGCTTGAATCTCCGCAAGGCGACCTACAAACGCTATGCCCAAGCCATTCCCGGGGCATTTGCCATCCAGAAGGCCGACAAGGCGCCCTGCCGCCTGGCCTGTCCGGCGGGGATCAACGTGCAGGGCTACGTGCAGATGGTGGGCCAGGGCAAATATGCCGAGGCCCTGAAAATCATCATGGACGAGCTGCCCCTGCCCGGCGTGCTGGGCCGTATTTGCCCCCATGGCTGCGAGGACGCCTGCCGG
>NZ_BBCC01000140.1 GCF_001311845.1 Desulfosarcina cetonica JCM 12296
GGGATAAGCGGATCGGTATGGCCTCCCTTTGCCTGGGCGGCGGTGAAGCCGTGGCCTTGATCGTCAAACGGTAAAACGGCGACATGGGGCGGGGCGCCAAACGATGGGTGCCCATGTTGCTTCGGCGTATCCATGCAAGCATGGATATAAAAGATAGATCGACCATCGCATTTACCCAAACATTTTTATTCAAACCACTTACAGGAGGAGAAAAATGGAGATCAACACCTTTGGCGTTATTGGCTCAGGTCAGATGGGCAACGGCATCGCGCAAGTGGCGGCCACTGCCGGCCTCAATGTGATCATGAGCGATATCAAAATCGAGTTTGCCGAAAAAGGCCTGGCCAACATCACCAAGCTGCTGACCAAGAGCGTGGAAAAAGGCAAGATCACCGCTGAGACCAAGGACGCCATCCTCGGACGCATCAAGATCACCGCCGATCTGAAAGATATGGCCGAAGCCGATTTCGTTGTCGAAGCCGCCACGGAAAACGAGACCCTGAAGTTCAAGATCTTCAAGGATCTGGACGAAATCTGCAAACCCGGCATCATTCTGGCCAGTAACACCTCATCCATTCCCATCGGCCGCATCGCCAGCCAGACAAGCCGGCCGGAGAAGGTCATCGGCATGCACTTCATGAATCCGGTGCCGGTGATGAAACTGGTCGAGGTCATCCGCGGTATCGCCACCTCGGACGAGACATTTCAGACCACCTGGGACCTCTCCATCAAATTCGGCAAAACCCCTGCCCTGGCCAATGACTTCCCCGGCTTCATCGCCAACCGCATCCTCCTTCCCATGATCAACGAAGCGGTTTTCGCCCTGTATCACGGCGTCGGATCCCGGGAAGACATCGACACGGTCATGCGCCTGGGCATGAACCATCCCATGGGACCGCTGACCCTGGCGGACCTCATTGGCCTGGACACCTGTCTGTCCATCATGGAAACCCTTTACGAGGGCTTCAAGGACTCCAAGTATCGGCCCTGCCCGCTGCTGAGAAAATATGTTGAAGCCGGCTGGCTGGGCAGAAAGACCGGCAGAGGGTTCTACGAGTATTAATTCGCAAGCGGCCGGGGATTCGAGGCATCAGACATAAACGGCGGCCCACCATGCCGCGTTTTCTACTTGAGATCTTGAATCCCTGGCTTCAGTTCTTTCAAAGGCTGTTTATAGCAGCCTCTTGCAAGGAGGCACCATGCCCGCCAAGAAAACCGGCCATCTTACGCCAGTCGGCAAACGCATCAAAAAAGCCCGGACCAACAAAAAAATGACCTATGAAACCCTGGCCAACGAAACCGGCTTTTCCGTCGATTTCATCAAACAGGTGGAATCCGGCACGCTTACTCCACCGGTGGGATCGCTGCTGCAGATCTCGAGGGCGCTGGGGATCGACTCCGGGGACCTGCTCAAGGATGAAGAAGACCGGATGCAAAACCGCATCAAGGCGTTTACCAAGCGGACCTCCAATTACGCTTACACCACGCTTACACCGGGTGCGGAAAACAAGCATTTGAAAGCCTTTCGGATCAAAATCGACGCCCGCAAGGACCACAAGGGGGTCAGTTACAACCATGTGGGCGAAGAGTTCGTCTACGTCCTGGAGGGGACCGTCGAGGTGGTGGTCGGTGAGCACGTCAACAGCCTCGGCCCCGGCGACTCCCTGCATTTTAACTCCGGCATCCAGCACCTGCTACGAAATACCGGGGAAACCGATGCCGAACTGATCGTCGTCATCTACAACCCGTAAGCGATCGTGCTTTCGCCGCAGCGGCATCGGATACGTTGGCCCCGATTGACGACCCACCCGTCGTCAGGCCGACACATCTCCTAAAACCGGAACCCTGCCGGAATATCGCGCTGCCTGATCGTTACCCTGTTACAAGGATACCACCATGTCATTCAAGCTGACCGACGAACAACTGATGATTCAGTCCATGGTCCGCGAGTTCTCCCGCAAGGTTGTGGCCGAAACCGCGGCCGAACGGGATAAAACCAAGGAATTTCCCGCCAAAAACCTGAAAAAAATGGCCGAGTTGGGATTGTTGGGGATGATGGTCCCCTTTAAGTACGAAGGCTCCGATTCGGACACCGTGGGCTATGTGCTCGCCCTTTCGGAAATCGCCTATTCGTGCGCCTCCACGGCCGTGGTCATGTCCGTGCACAACTCCATCGTCTGTGAAAGCATTCTCAATTTCGGTACCGAGGATCAAAAACAGCACTACCTCAAGGATCTGGCCATGGGCCAGTATATCGGCGCCTTTGCCCTCACCGAACCCGAGGCCGGGTCCGACCCGGTCAGCCAGCAGACCACGGCGGTCAGGGATGGGAATCATTACATCATCAACGGTACCAAGCGGTTCATTACCAGCGGGAAAAATGGCGGTTTGGTGATCGTCACGGCCAAAACCGACCCCGATGCCCGTCACAAGGGGATCAGTGCTTTCATCGTCAGAAAAGACAACCCGGGCCTGGTGGTGGGCAACATGGAAGACAAGATGGGACTGCGCGCCTCGGACACCACCGATCTGCATTTTGAGGATTGCCGCGTGCCGGCCACAGACATGCTCGGCCAGGAGGGCGATGGTTTCAAGATCGCTATGAAAGGGCTGGATGGCGGCCGCATCGGCATCGCCGCCCAGAGCCTCGGCGTGGCTCAGGCGGCTTTCGATGCGGCGGTGCGCTATGCCAAAGAGAGGGACCAGTTCGGCCAGAAAATCTCCAAGTTCCAGGGACTGCGCTGGATCATCGCCGACATGGCCACCGAGATCGAGGCCGCACGCCAGCTGACCCTGTCCGCGGCGGCCATGAAGGATCGTAAAGAACGCTACACCACCCAGGCCTCCATGGCCAAGCTTTTCGCTTCCGAAATGGTCAACCGCGTCACGGCCAAGGCACTACAGATGCATGGGGGGTATGGATTCACCACCGATTACCCGGTGGAACGCTACTACCGGGATGCCCGGGTATTTACCATCTATGAGGGCACCTCGGAAATCCAGCGGGTGGTAATCTCCAACAACATTCTGAAAGATAAACGTAATCCCTGAAGCCCTTACCCGATCTTTTTTATAAAGGAGGCGCGTTATGGTCAGAACGGAAATATCCCTTTTCCTGAAAAACGAACCCGGAGAACTGGGCCGCCTGGCACAACTCATGCAGAGGCCAATATCAATATCGATGCCCTGGCCATCCAGGACGCGTCGGCTTACGTCCTGGAGTTGTTCAAGGCCCGTGGGAAATCCCTCAAACGCATCGCCTCGGCGGCCAGCTACAACTCCATGCGCAAGGATTCGGCTCAATTCGCCCTGATCCGCCTTTTGGCCGAGGATGGCAAAACCAACGCGGCCATCGATCTTTTGTCCCAAAACGACTATACCTTCGACATCATGCCGGTCATCGCCATCCAACTTGAGAACAAGCCCGGCGAACTGGCCCGCATGGCCTCCAAATTCGGTGAGGAGGGAATCAACATCAATTATGTCTATGGTTCCGTGGCCGGACCGGATGCCAAATGTCTCTTCGTTTTCTGTCCCGAGGATGTCGAACTGGCATCCAAGATCTTCTCAAAGGAAAAGTTGACCTGAGGCCACTGGAAGAACGGGCACGGGTGGTGATCCGCCATTGAGGCGGGGTATCGCCGGTTGCTGCCCGTACCGTATTTTTCGTCATGCCTAAAATTTTTAGATTGACCTTTTCCCGTTCATCCCCATCTTAGTTGTCAGATGGTATAACCCCAAAAACCTGAACGCACCAGTAAGAATCGAACTTTCTTGTGCGTGGGGCTTCTTTGGGACACAGAAGACAACAAGCCGTTTACAGACGGGAATTTTATTGGAGGTCAATATGAACCGACAAGATTGCATCAATGAAAAATGGTCGAGCCGAACCGTTGGCATGATTATTCTACCGATAGCCATCGCCCTGGGTGGCCTGGGTTTTCTGATTCTGCCTGTGGTCGGCCTTTTCTTTGCCGTCCCTCTGTTTATCCTCTCCTTCGCCTTCATTGCGGCACCGGAAAGCAAGGTCTGCCGGCTGATCCTGGGAAAACAGAGCTGAAAAACGCGGTTCAATAAAAAGGTGTGGCCGTGGTGATCAAGAGTACGTCGGCCTGCTGCGGCGACGCTCTTGATCACCGGTTCCCTTGCTTGATCGGGGAGCATCCCTCTGGTGAGCGCCAGCCCACAAAGTTGTATCTACAAAATATATTGTAAACTCCATATAACAGATAGAAAATACTTTTTATTTTTTTGCCTACCGGTCCGTTTTTCGACAATAAAATTTGTTGGTTCGGTTTTTTTTACGCCTGAACGCATTCCTTCTCCATTCATCCGCATCACATCTGACAAGACAATAAACTTATTATAAAACAGTTAATTACAAGCGTAAAAGAGTGTTTCAGCTTGTTCGCAAACTTACATTTATTTTGTTGGCATATAAATTGTAATTCTATATCAATAAATATAGATCAACATAAAAAAACATATATAATTATTTTTTGAATTATGTTCACAATTTTGAAACCATAGGTATCACGCCGTCACTTCAACATTTTTCCATTGCTCGCTCCATTTTACTTATTAAACCCATCGGAGGTATTCATGGCAGATGTGACATTGAAAGAAATTTATCCGGTCCCCGAAGATTTCAGGAAAAAAGCCTACATCCAAAGCTATGATCAATACAAAAAAATGTGGCAGGACTCCATCGACGATCCGGATGGGTTCTGGGGAAAGGTTGCCGAAGAGCAAGTCACCTGGTTCAAGAAGTGGGACAAGGTCTCGGATTTCAATTATGGCGCCAGCGCCGAAGATTTATACATCCGATGGTACACCAACGCAAAGCTGAATGTCTCCTACAACTGCCTGGATCGTCATCTCGAAAAACGGGGCGATCAGGTGGCCCTGATCTGGGAGGGCAACGACCCCAGCGAAAGCAAACAATTCACCTACAAGACCTTGCATGCCGAGGTTTGCAAATTCGCCAATGTCCTGAAAAACAGCGGAATTAAAAAAGGTGACGTGGTGACCTTTTACCTGCCCATGATCCCCGAGCTGGCCATCGGCATCCTGGCATGCTCGCGCATCGGGGCGATCCATGCGGTGGTTTTCGGTGGCTTTTCCGCAGAAGCCCTGGCCAGCCGCATCAAAGACAGTGAGAGCGTTCTGGTGGTTTCGTGCGATGGTACCTTCCGCGGTCCCAAGGCCATTCCCCAGAAAGCCAATGCCGACAAGGCCATCGAATCCTGCCCGACCATAAAGACCCACCTGGTGGTCGAACGCGTTGGCAATCAAGTTCAGGTCGATTGGAACGATAAAATCGACAAATGGTATCATCAAGAGGCCGAAACGGTCGGCACCGACTGTCCGCCCGAGGAGATGGACGCGAGGATCCACTGTTCATCCTCTACACCTCCGGCTCCACCGGGAAGCCCAAAGGCGTCATGCATACCACCGGCGGATATCTTACCTATGTCTCGTTTACCCACAAACTGATCTTCGATTACCATGACGGCGACATTTATTGGTGTACGGCAGACATCGGATGGGTTACCGGCCACTCGTACATCGTTTACGGTCCGCTTTGCAACGGCGCCACCTCGGTCATGTTCGAAGGTGTCCCCAACTACCCGGACTTCGGTCGTTTTTGGGCCATTGTCGACAAATACAAAATCAACATCTTCTACACCGCCCCAACGGCCATCCGCGCGCTGGCCAAGGAAGGGGATTCGTGGGTCAAGCAGCACGACATCTCTTCAATCCGGCTGCTGGGCTCCGTGGGTGAGCCGCTGAACCCCGAAGCCTGGAACTGGTACTATCAAAACATCGGACGCGGTGAATGCCCCATCGTCGACACCTGGTGGCAGACCGAAACCGGCGGGATTCTGATTTCTCCCCTGCCCGGCGCGATCGACATCAAACCGGCCCAGGCGACCGTGCCCTTCTTCGGGGTCGAGCCGGCCATTGTGGACGACGCCGGCGACGAGCTGGAAGGCCCCTGCCAGGGGAACCTGATCATCAAGCGCTCCTGGCCCGGCCAGATGCGCGGGGTCTATAAAAACCCCCAACGGTTTTTCGATACCTATTTTACCCAGTTCGAAGGGGTCTATACCACCGGTGACGGATGCAAGCGGGACAAAGACGGCTATTACCAGATCACTGGCCGGGTAGACGACGTGATCAATGTTTCCGGCCACCGTATGGGCACCGCCGAAGTCGAGTCGGCCCTGGTATCGCATCCGTCCGTGGCCGAGGCGGCGGTGGTCGGCTACCCGCATCCGGTCAAGGGGCAATCGATCTATGCCTTTGTCACCGTCAACTCCGGTGTCGAGAAAACCGAGGCGTTGAAAAAAGAACTGGTGGCCCATGTTCGCAACGAGATCGGCCCCATTGCCACGCCGGAAATGCTCCAGTGGGCGGATTCCTTGCCCAAAACACGATCCGGCAAGATCATGCGACGAATCCTGAAGAAGATCGCCGCCGGCGATTTCGACCGAAAATCCCTGGGCGACACCTCCACCTTGGCCGATCCGTCCACCGTGGATCTGGCCATTGAAGGCGCAAAACAAATCCAGACGCCCAACTGATCCACGCCTCACCCACTACCCATGACCAAGGCCAGGGCCCGGTGCCCTGGCCTTTATTTTTCCGGCCAAGGGCTACCCATTCGAAAACCTATTTGACAGCCGACAGCTCATCGTATATCGTCGAATAACGATTAAAGGATGACGCCATTGAACGACACACCGCAGGATGCCGAAACCTTCGCCAACATCTGCAAAGCGTTGGCTCACCCGGCCAGGATTAGAATCGTGAGATATCTCAAGGCGGTCGACCAATGCATTTGCGGGGAGATCGTTCAGATCCTCCCTCTGGCGCAATCGACAGTCAGCCAGCATCTGAAAATACTCAAAACTGCAGGTTTGGTCAGAGGTGAAGTGGAGGGGCCACGGACCTGCTACTGTCTGGATCGGGAGGTGCTGGAGCAGTTCAAGAAGATGACGGCGGCCATCTGAACGGTCATTTCCAATGATCACTGCGAGAAAAAACAGGTTCAACCAACGGGAAACACGATGACATCATGCTGCTCTGAAAAAAGTCACGACTGCGAACCGTCCGCATGCAATTGCCTGGATGGCCCTGCCATGCCAATCTCGGATTTTCCCATGGCAGGTTCAAAAACGAGCGTCTGCTGCGGCGTATCTTCCGCTGTGGCACACGCCCCCCATGAAAAACCCGGTTATCGTCTGTTGGATTTTGTGGTGAATTTCATGGAGACACCGGCCGGATCGGTCCCCCAGGTGCGAACCGAGGTCACCCGCGCCGACCGGCGGGCCACCATCGGTTGTCGTCTGGGTATCGGACGGGACCGCTACCGGATCGCCCCGGGAATCTATGCCACCGGCAAACCGGTCGCCGATTCCCCCGTGCTGGTGACCGCCAATTACAAACTCTCATTTGACGTCCTGCGCTCGCATCTGGCCGGTATCCACGCATGGATCCTGGTGGTGGAAACCAATGGCATCAACGTCTGGTGTGCAGCCGGCAAGGGGTCGTTTTCCGCCGATGAGGTCGCCAAGCAGGTGGTGGCCGTCGGCCTCGACAAACTCGTTACCCACCGGCGCCTGATCCTGCCACAACTTGCCGCCACCGGTGTCGCCGCGCGACAAGTCAAAAAACAGTGCGGGTTCGAGGTCGTCTGGGGGCCGGTCCACGCACGGGACATTATCGCGTTCCTTGATGGCGGCCTGCAAGCCAGTGATGCCATGCGCCGCGTTACCTTCAATCTGGCTGAACGAATGAAATTGATCCCGGTGGAGCTCACCCACCTGGGCAAAACGACCCTGATCGTTTTGCCGGCCCTACTGCTGCTATCCGGCATCAGTCCGGGCCTCTTTTCCATTCATGCCGCACTGACACGGGGGATGCTGGCCTTTCTGGCGTACCTTCTGGCCATTGTCGCCGGCACGGTCCTGGCCCCAGCGCTGCTACCCTGGCTACCCGGAAGGGCCTTTTCAATCAAGGGCGTCGCCATCGGCATGGCCGCCAGCGCCCTGCTGGCCATCCGTACAACCGGTCAGTTGACAAAGACAGAAATGCTGGCCCTGGCACTATTTATCATGGCACTGAGTTCTTACCTGGCCATGAACTTCACCGGTTCGACCCCATTTACGTCTCCCACTGGCGTGGAGAAAGAGATGCGGCGGGCCATCCCCGCCCAGGCCGCCGGCGGTCTGATCGCCGCCGTGCTTTGGGTCAGCGCCGGTTTTCTGTAAGGAGGAGCCAAACCATGCGAGATTTGCGATATCTGCGGGGAGTGACCACCCTCGCCTATGAAAACGAGCGCTGCATTGGCTGCGGCAACTGCATTCTTGTCTGCCCTCACAGCGTCTTCGCCAGGGACGGCGAAAGAAAGGTGCGTTTGGCGGATCCGGACGGTTGCATGGAGTGCGGCGCCTGCGCCTGAATTGTCCCACCGAGGCCATCCGGGTCACGCCCGGAGTGGGTTGCGCGGCCTATATCATCTCTGGCTGGATTCATGGCAAGGAAAATGCGAGCTGCGGCGGTCCGGACGGCTGCTGCTGACGGATCAGACCCGTTTTTCCTTTACCAGGCGGGCGAAATGCTCGAAGCTGCGGTCAAAGGTCCGTTCAGCATCGTCGGGGAAGACGCAGGCCGGCAGCTGTCGCATGCGAATGTGGTATTTCAGGCAATCACAGCACACACCTTTGCGGGAACACGGTTCGTAAGAGCAATTGCAACGATTGAGATTGCTGTCCTTTTTACATTCCATGCGACGCATCTCCTTTCAGCCCAACGGCTTCGGCCACCTCGCGCATCCCCATGATGGTATCGGTGATCAGATCGCCCAGTTCCACGCCCAACATATCGGCTCCCTGCTGAATAATCGAGCGGTCCACCCCAGCGGCGAAACGTTTGTCCTTCCATTTCTTTTTAACCGATTTGGCCGTCATATCCATCACGCTCTTGGTCGGTCGCACCAGCGCCGAGGTGGCGACCAGGCCGGTCAGCTCGTCAATGGCGTAGAGCACCTTTTCCATGGTGGATTCGGGTTTGACATCCGAGCAGATCCCCCAACCATGCTGACCACGGCGCGAATCAAATGCTCAGGCCACTGGTTTTGCCGTAGGATGTCTTCTGTTTTGGCGCAGTGCTGATCAGGAAACTGCTCGTAATCGAGATCGTGGATCAGACCGACAATCCCCCAGGTTTCTTCATCCTCACCGTATTTTCGGGCCATATAGCGCATGACCCCTTCCACAGCATAAGCGTGCTTGATGAGGCTATCACTTTGATTGTACGTTTTAAGCAGGGTAAGGGCCGCTTGGCGGGTTGGCGTCGAACCAGTCATCGTCGTCTCCTGATGGGTATTGGGGGTGGTGATTGAGACCGAATAGATATAGCGTTCAAGATAATGTTTTTGGGCTGCGTTATCGGTCGTCGCAGTATTACAATACGACTTCCTCCCTCTGGCCTTGCCAAAAACATTATCTTAAACACGATGGGTCTTTCCAAGGTACGCCAGGGCTACCGTGCTCCAAGAGCGAACCGTTTTTCGACTTACCATAGGACCCATTGGGCAACAAGCCCTTTAGGTGGAACCACACAGCGATCGCCAGATGCGCTACTGGATTCCCAACGAAATATAGCTCTTGTCAGCATCGGCATTTTTCCCTATGTTGGAACCGCTTTTTCCCTCGTCCCCATTGAACCCAACAACACGAACATGAACTCGGCCAATGGGATTATCTCGGGGCGGATACCCCCATCGCGCCATGCATATTCCGGCCCCTCTTCTTTTCTGGAGTCCTTGTGAAGATTGTAATCAGCAATGATGATGGCTATGACCAACCTGGGCTGACGGCCTTGATTCAAGCCGTGTCGCCCTTGGGTGAAACCATCGTCGTCGCACCGGCAACGCCCCAGTCGAATATCGGCCATCGGGTGACCATGCGCGAGCCGATCCGGGTGGACCGGCTGGATCATCATACCTATGTGGTGCATGCCACCCCAGCGGATTGTGTGCGCTTGGCCATCAAACAGTTTGTTTCCGAGGCGGACTGGGTGATTGCCGGTATCAATCCGGGAGCCAACCTGGGAAGCGACGTCTATCAATCCGGAACCGTTGCGGCCGCCCGCGAAGCGGCCATTTTAGGGGTTCGCGCCATGGCCGTCTCCCAGTACATCGCCGCGCAATGGACCATTGACTGGTCAAGCACCCAGGCCCAGGTTGCCCACCTGATCCCTCTGATCCTGAAAAAGCCCATAGCGATCGGGTCTTATTGGAACATCAACCTGCCCAGCCCGATAAACGCCACCCCGCCCATCGAACATCGATGCTGCCCATTGGACAAACACCCGCATCATTATCACTACATTCAGGCCGATGGTGCCTATCATTACCAGGGCGTCATTCATGATCGCCCCCGCTCGCCCGGTAGCGATGTGGATGTCTGCTTCAGCGGGATGATTTCCGTTACCCGCATGGAGATTTAAGCGCATGAATTTTTGCTCCCATTGCGGGAAACCGGTCAGGCTCACGATTCCCGCCGATGATAACCACCCCCGTTACGTCTGTACGTCTTGCGGCGCCGTCCATTATCAGAATCCCAAAGTCGTTGTGGGCTGCATCCCGGTATGGGAGGATCACATCCTCATGTGCCGCCGGGATATTGAGCCCCGCAAAGGACTTTGGACGCTGCCGGCCGGCTTTCTGGAAAATGGCGAAACAACAGTCGAAGGCGCCTGCCGGGAAACATACGAGGAAACAGGCAGCCGGGTGACCGATTTGAAGCCTTACCTGTTGGTCGACATCGTCTACATCCACCAGATCTATTTGCTGTTCACCGCCCGATTACAGGCACGGGACTTCCATCCCACCCTTGAAAGCGCCGAGGTGAAACTGATGCGGCAGGCCGAAATTCCTTGGGATGCCATCGCCTTTACCGTTATTGAAAAAACGCTGCAATACTATTTTCAAGACCGGCCGAGAAACCAATTCCGGTTTCGTATCGACCGGATCGATTTGAAGTCGTAGCTGCTCGGGTATCGGTGGCGGAGATGACGGATTCGTAAAAAACCCGATATCGGCGTTACGCTTCATCCTTCGTCACTGCGGTGTACGCCAGGTACACCTCATTCCTCAGGATTCGCAAGCCTTGATCTCGGGCCTTTTACGAATCCGCCGGGAATACGAATTGTTACGACTGCATCAAAGATTGAGGGCGCACGGAAATAAGGGGGTTGATCCTCAAAAAACAAATTGCCCTGCCGTTAACCCGGCAGGGCAATCATTATCAGTCCATGGGGAAACGCTATCTCTAGAAAAGGGCCGAACGCTGCTCCAATTGAACAATTTTCGGATTCATGAAAATCAGCAATTCGCTGTTGTCCTTCTCTTCCAAATTATCCTGGAAAAGCCATCCAAGGATGGGAATCTTGTGTAGTCCTGGGAACGCTTGTTTCGCTTCCGAGGTAGTGGCTTTGATGATGCCGCCGATGACGATCGTATCGCCATCATTGACCAGCAGCTGGGTTTCAGCTTCATTGGTGGAGATAACGGGAACACCGTCGACAAAATCGACGACATCGTTTTTGGTAATCATGATGGTCAATGAAATGCGATTGTCCGGCGTCACGTGGGGGGTGACTTCCAGGAGCAGGTCAACGTCCTTAAAAGATACGGAAGAGCCGCCGGCGGAATCCCTTTCCAGGTAACCATACTCCTGTCCCTGCTTGATTTTGGCCTTTTTGTTATTCAGCGTAACGATTTTGGGGGAGGAGAGGATCTTGGCGTGCCCGTTGGTTTCCAGGGCACTCAGCTCGGCGTCAATGGCAAATTGGGTGCCCACCAAGCGCTCCAAGGTGAAACCGATAGAACTTTCCGAGGCTGCCGGAAAATTCATCGCGACGGTGCTGTTGGCACTGAACTTCCCACCATTCCAAGTGACGTCGCCAACGCTCCCGCCCCACTTGAAGCCCAATTCCTTGGAAAAGGATTCGCTGACCTCGACGATCCGCGCTTCGATGATCACCTGTGAGGTCACCTTGTCGATTTGCCTTGCGATTTCAATTGCCTGAGCAATCTTGTCAGCTGTGTCGGTAATGATGATTTGGTTGTTTTTGCTGTCCACGGAGACCGACCCGCGATCCTTCGTCACGATGTTCTGAATATGGGGCAGGACCTCGGTCGCTGCATTGGAATAGCTGATGGGAATATACCGGGTTTCAAGCGGCTCAAGGGATTTGATCTGCTCCCGTTCCTTTTGCAGAGAGGCAATCTGCGCCTTACGCAGGTCGTTTTCCTGTTTCAGGGTGGCCAGGGTGGCAATGCGGATGATGTCGCCCTCTACCACCATTCCCAGTTGGTTCATCCGCAGCACCAAGTCCATGACCTGGTCCCAGGGAACCGGCTTATCCAAGGTCAAGGTCACCTTGCCGGTGACGTCCTTGTCGATGGCAAAATTCTTACCGCTGACTTCACGTAGGATCCGGAAGACATTTTTGATATCCGTCTGGTAGAAATCCAGCGCAATCTTCTCACCCGTGAAGGTCTTGGTCTTTTTTGTGATCACCATGGCCTGGTCCGGATCCAGGACGACATCTGGCACGGAAACCACATCGCCGTTCCCCCTGCCCGGCTTGGCCTGTGACAATGTCATGGAACCGGAGGAGGGCGGCATCTCGGGCTCGACGATCTCTGAAAGCGCGTCCTTCCACGCCGGCAGCCCCACCTGTTCGACAGGTGCCGGAGGTACGGAGGAGGCATCAAAGTGGACCAGCAACAGGCTGCCGACCTGCTCGACGTGATAGCCCACCGGCTCCCGCAGCTCGATCGAAAATACGGAGTATCCCTTCATTGAGGGCAATTGAACCGGCATGATTCGATTCACGGCGCTTTGGTAGCGTGTGGTGATCAGGGGGCGCTGTCTGAATTCGGCAATGTTGGCGCCCGTCAAGCGCAGCTCCAACAACGTATCCGAAACTTTTCTCAGATCATAATCCACGGCCGCGGTGGTTTCGATCGACAGGGTCGAACGGCCGCTCGGCTCACCCAGGAAATCGATACGATTCACCCAGATCGGTTTTTCATGTCTCACGGGAGCGCCGGTCCCTGATAAACACCCGTTGTCACCGCAGTTGGGGAGGGGCTTGGTAGATTGGATGACGACGTGTCGGTTGCCATCGCCTGAGACGTCGTGGCAGGGGGTATCACGCCGGCGGCCCCAATTTTTGAGAATTTCACTTTAAGCGCCCTGCCGTCTTGAACAACGTGATAGGCCGTATCGGATGCCAGGAGGATCTCAACACGCGCCGTGTTGGTCTTGGCCTCGACCTGGGCAGCATGAATCGATGCAACAGGCGTTTCCGAAGACCGAAGATCCGCATTGGCGACATTCAACCGGGTATTCGGGAAATAAAGCACGACACCCAGTGGCAGCGGCTGTTTGACCGACGTATACGTCAAGGGCGCCGTACCGCTGATCACGACATCGAGATAATCGCTTTCCGGGGATAGTTCGATCGATGTTATTTCCGCCGCTGGGGTCTCCCCTTTCTGCATTCCCGATTGTTGGGCCGCACAGCCGGCAAACACGAAGGCGACAACCAAGGCCATGCAAAAAACGGATGTGATTCTTTCTAAAAATTTGATCCTTAAGTTGCGCATATTACTCTCCAGCAGGTTTCTGAAGTTTCATTTCGGTATTTTGCAGAACCAGCTCACCCATCAGGTTTTCCAGCTCTTCTTCGATAAAGATGCTGCCGGCGTCGATCTGGGTCACAATTCCCGAGTTCAATCCGATATAGGTCCCTTTTTTTATAATGTAGCCTTTTCCGCTGCTATCTTCCACAAGTGCCCGGTTTCCCGTGGCGGCACGGATGATGCCCACCAACTTGAGTTGCTCCAGGCTGATTTTCTCCAACGGTGTCTGCGGGATCCGTTTTTTTCGTTTCGATTTCTCGCTCACCGGTGCGGATGCTTCCGCATCTTCTGAACGGAACAACGGGATAAAAGGATTCAAGCGCACCTTGGGATCATAGATCCGTTTTGCCATTTGAGGCGCTTCCGTGCTCTCCGGCGTCGCTTCCGGTGTTTGCCGTGAAGCGGAAGGCGCTGCCGCTTCAACCGGTTTGGTGACCGGTTCCGGGGCAGGTTGGACAGGGATCTTTTTGCTGACGACAGGCGGCTTGGGCTCGGGCTTCTGATCCCCGCAACTCCAGCAGGAAAGCGTCAACAAAATGATGGCGGCGACGATGATAGAGGATTGTTTAAGTTGCATTGGCATGGTTTTATCACTTCTATCTTTTTTTCGATCTTCTTGGCGGAGCGTTGGCGCCCCTGAGGTCTCAAGGAACTTGTAAGTCACCGCCGTACAGGTCGTTGTCAACAGATTATCCTCTTTTTCCGGTGTCATGTTGATATCCCGGATGTTTACAATCCGGTTCAGTTCAGCGACGCTTTCGAAAAAAGTGGCAACACCATGGTAGTCCCCGGTAACACGCAACGCCAAGGGAATTTCAGCGTAAAAGTCCTTTTTCACTTCGGGTTTGGGTTGGAACAAGACAAATGTCAGCCCGGAGTCCTTGCCCGCCTTCGAGATTCCGGTTAACAAGGTTGGGATCTCTTCTTTTTCAGGCAGGGCGCGCATGACAATTTTGAATTGTTCTTCGGCGTCCTGCATCTTCTTCCGGTAAGCATTCAGTTCACGGGCATTGTTCTTGGCAACTTCCAGCTCTTTTTGGACTTTGGTCAAATCGCCGGCGAGCCTATCGATCTGTTTGAACTTGGGAAGATACGAGAAGTAGACAAAACCGCCAATGACCAAAGCCAGAATGCCAATCCAGATGAGTATCCGTTGGACTTTGGAAAGCTGCTCGAGCTTTTCAAAAAAAGGATTGATTTGTTCAGTGGAAACCGCTTTGCCCTTGTTCATTTCCTCAACACCTATTTCAGTTCTGTTTTTAAGGGGGCTTTGTCAAACCGGATGTCAAATCGTTTAAGTGACAGGCCTTTAAACGAGGTATCCTGATTGATCGAAATCAGTTTGACGTGGGTGTATCGATCAGAGGCTTCGATTCGGGTCATATACTCGGCGACCGTCGGGTTATCCAAGGCGATACCCGTAACCTGGACATTGTTGGCTCGATCCTGGATATGGGTTAGCCACATTTGCTTGTCGACGACCAGTTGGGACATGTCGCTGAGCAACGCGACCGGCGCCTTGCGGGTCAGGTCCAAGGACCTGATGACCTCGATCTTCTTGTTCAGGATGTCTAGTTTTCTTTTGATCTCTTCGATTTCTTTATTGATTTTATTGTATTTCTCAACTTTTGCCCGGGTCTCTTTGATTGTTGCATTCAGCGCATTGACCTTTGCCGATAGATAATGACTGAACCAACCGGCAACAATCACCACCAAAAAAACGACAGTAAAAACACCGACAGCTGTCGCCTGACATTCTCTTTTTTACGTGCGGCACGAAATGGGAGTAGATTAATGCGTATCATTTATCATCAACTTTTCTCGTTGCCAGTCCCATACAAATCGAGGCCTGGGGTGATATGCGTTTAAGGAATTCCACATCAAACCGGTTATCGTCGATGTGAAGGCCCTCAAAGGGGTTGATCGTGACCACTTCCGCGGACGTTTCAACCGACAAAAGTTGCCTGAATTCTTTAATGTTGCCACCACCTCCGCTGAGAACAATTTTCTTTATCTGATCGTCAGGGTAGGTTGAATAGAAAAAGTCCAACGCGCGCCTGATCTCGGTACACCAATCGGAAACCACCGAGGAGATGATATCGGAAAGGTCCCCGGCGGTTATTTTCTCGGACTGATTACCAAATTTGATCTGCTCGGCTTCTTCGATGGAACAATCGATCAGGGATGAAATTTTCTGATTGATCTGGCCGCAGCCCAGGGAAACATCACGCATAAACACCGAGGCGCTGCCTTTGAGAATATTCAACGAGGTTTTACTGGCACCGATATCGATAAGGGCGATGTTCTCGTCTGCTGCTGGCGTATAGTTGTACTCGTAAATGTTTTGCAGGGCAAAAGCATCCACGTCAATAATGCAGGGCGTCAACCCCGCCATCTGGGTAAGGTTGACGTAATCATTGACCATCTCTTTTTTCGCGGCCACGAGCAGCACATTCATTTGGTTGGGGTTATTTTCGTTTTCCCCTAAAATTTGAAAATCCAGGTTGACGTCCGAGATGTCGAACGGGATGTACTGCTCCGCCTCGAAACTAATGGTGTCCTGCAGCTGCTCCTCGGACATGGATTGAACGTTGATCTTTTTTACGATCACCGAATAGCGCCAATCGAGAGTGCCACATTCTGTCCTTTTATCCCATAATTCTTGAATAATTGGCGGATGGTGTCGGCAACCTGATCGGCATCCTTGATGGCACCATCTTCGATCAGCCCTTGAGGAATGTCGATGATTCCGAATCGTTCAAGGATCCGACCTTTTTTGGTTTCGGATATTTCTGCGGCTTTAATGGATCGGGATCCGATATCAAGGCCAATGAGTCGATCTTTTTTTGCAAAAAACATGGTTCGCTCTTTTATTCACCAAAGATTTTTTTACTATCCGAAAGATTGTATCCCAGGGCAATCAGGATTTTCCTTTTGGTCTCCAGCCGACACGGCTTCCCCGCTTCTATCCGTGTGATCGTAATCGGGGAGATGTTTGCCTCTCGCGCCAGTTCCGATTTGCTCATCAACAAGGATTCTCTAACTTCTTTCAACGAATTTTTTACCATTTGAACCATCGTCTTATGACAATCAAAAAAAAGCACAATGCTCGCGAATCAATAGGGGTTACGATGCGATAGGGTAATCGATTCACTGGAAACGGAAACCGATTGTGACTATGATTCAAACGTTTCACCAGAAGGTTGTCAAGGAAAATTATATGACTATTATATATAATTGTATATAGTTAATCTATATTGTAGCTCTTAAACCATTATCGCCCCTATCTTGTGGCTGACACACCCGAATACCCCATATTTTCTGCCATTCGTCTATCTACGGATCTTGTGCCAGTCTGAACGGACCCATCGCCGCCAATCAAGGCCTTTTATGAACACGCTTAAAAAACCGACCCGTTGTCAACGAGAACAAATCTCAATCGGATTGCAGCAATTCCAACAACGGTGCGCATTGACAGGATACTTTCGTTTTTTTATATGGTTGTACGATTATGATCTGCGGTCAGTTAACCAAATCGGCCTGGGACGAAAAAACTTTAGGGCGCGACGCTTCTTTTTTAGCAGAAATACAAAAAGCGCCTTTTTCCGCATCAGGCCCCCCTACACGCCATGATAGACGGGCAAAGACGAAATCATGCACCCTGTGAATCTTTCCGAAAGGGTTAAGCCCTTTCGTTTAGTCAAGTA
>NZ_BBCC01000141.1 GCF_001311845.1 Desulfosarcina cetonica JCM 12296
CGCGCAGCTCTCCTTGCCCTCGGATTGGGGAAAATGACAATCTCGCGGCCATCGTAGAGCCGGTACACCAGACGCACCCGTCCGTCTGCATCGGCCGGCAGGGCGCCATCCTCCGCCAGTTTGACATCGGAAAGGTTAAGCGGCGCCAGGGCATCGAAGAGCTGCTCGATCTTTGCAGGATCGGCACTTCGTCCGGCAGGCACGGGCCGCATCACCGCCAACGCCCCGCGCTTGGGCCGGGCAAGGGTGTAGACCGGCGCTTTTGCATCCGCGGCGTAGCAGGCCACTTCGGCCACATCATCGGCCTTGATGTCCAGGATCTCATCCGCCAGCCATTCCTGCGGCATGGTTTTCAGGAAACGAAAATTGCCATCCACCAGGAAAACCGTGTCCTCGCCGGCGAGTTTCAGGTACTGGCCGCCGCTCCCCCCCCCTCGGTCTTGCGGACCTGGCCGAGGATAACGTCCGCCAAAACCTTTCCCTGGGCATCCTTGAGCGTAATGGACTGGCCCCGACCTTTGTCGGTGGTCGCCGTGGGGGCCATCAACGACAAGCGCACCAGGCTTTCCGGTGTACCGGCAAAACGGCGACCGATCTTCAAGCGCGAAAGTTTGATCACCGTGTCGCGCAGGGCGCCGAAGTCGGCCGGATATCCGCTACGCTCCGCCACCTGCCACGTCGTCTCGCCCTGCCTCAGGGTGACCCGATGCTTCGCATCGGCAATGGTCACCAAGGCCACCTGATCCATGGGAAGATCGGCAAAGAGCTTGTCGCCCATTCGCATCTCCCCCGTGGGCTTGCCCCCCCCCAGGCGAAGCGCCACAACGACCGCCAGTAATCCCGCGGCCATCAGCAGTATCACAAACGTCTTGGCTTTCATCAGTTATGCCTTTCTCTTGCGCATCATCGCGAAGATGATGCCACCGATGCCGAGCAGAATCGGCACCAGGAAGATGTTGACGAATTTGACCATCGTGCCCAATTGCTCGATCTCGGCGCGCAGGTTGCGGCGCACGATCTTGAGCTGCTTGCCGATTTTCAGTTTCTCCGCCTGGAAGTGGGCAATTTCCTTCTCCTGTGCCTCGCTCAGGATCGCCCGCTGGGAAGCGTCCTTCCGCTGCTCGAGCATCCGCAGCTTCTCGTTGGTCTCGGCCACCTGTCGTTCCAGGGCCTGTTCCTGGGCCAGCCAACGGTCCTGGGCCTTACGTTCCAGGGCCTGCACCCGTGTGAAGGGCCGTTCGAACGTGCCCCGTGAACGCAGGCTGATCAGGGCCGGATTGCCGGTCAGCATCTCACACGTATTGAGCAGAAAATTCAGATTGTCGTTAAAAATATTGGAGATATCAAATCCCAGGAAGTTCTGTTGGCTCAGGTAGTAACCATCATAGAGCAAATCACTGTCACCGACCACCACGATCACCGAGGGCGCCTTGCCCGTCGTCAGAACCGGTGTCTCGTCAGCGGCGGGTTCCTGCGCGGCGGCCGCCGGTTTCGGCCGCCCATCCGGAAAAGCGGTCTTGAAGGTCCCGGAAATGCGCACCGCCAGGTTGCGCAATACACCCGAGGGTTTGAAATTGCGCCGCAAGACGGCGACATCCATGTTGTGGGAGAAGGCATCGACCAGCTCATTGTTCGGGCTGGCGTGCACCAGCGTCTCGACCGTATAGGGCGTGTCCGGAAGGGCTTCGATCGCGCCGCAAACCGGGAAGAGCATCGACTCCAGGTTGGCGGTGATCAGGTCCTCGCTGTTAAACCCATCGGCCTGTACGGAAAGCCACAGGGGGTTGGTCTCCACCTGATTCTCACGGTTGCGCAGCCGGGTGGCATAGGTGTAATCGGCAACGGCTTTACCCGCCGGCATGGTGATGCCCCAGGCCTTGAACAGTTTTTCCGGGATGGACCCGCCCGGTCCCATGCGCGGGTCGTCCATCAGCGAGGCCGGGTCGGCAAAAACGATTGCATTTCCACCACCCAGGACATATTGGTCCACGGCAAAAGCCAGGCTGTCGGTCATGGTCTTGGGATGGAACAGGATCAGCAGCTTGGCCTGGGGATCGATGCTGTCCGCATTGGCCTCCACCTGGATCACCTCGTAGTTCCTTTTCAGCTCCTTGATAAAGAACCAGGGTTCTTGACCCTGCTGAGGCCCCCCCATCATCATGTTCATCCCGGCACCGAAAATCGGCAGTTCACTATAAATGGCGATCTTCAGTCGTTCAGCCGTCTGCACCCGGGATATCAGGCGGGTCAGATCATATTCCAGCCGCGTCTCCTGGCTGGGATCGATGAACGGGATGGCCGCTTCCTGGTCGGCGGAAAGGGCCACCAACCCCAGGTAGAACTGATCCCCGGTCGGCAGGCTGAGCCCCTTCATGCCATATTTAATGGCCCACTCCTCCTCTTCGGAATCGGGCTGGGGATCGTAGACCTCAACCGTAATGCGCCCCTTGCCGTAGTGCTCGTACTCCGAGAGAAAATCGATCACCCGCTGGGCGAAAATCTTGATATGGGATGGGATGTTGACCACATGCTTGCTGTAGAAAACCTTGATCACCACGTCTTGCTGCATCTGGGAAAGAATGGTCCGCGTGCCGTCGGAAAGCGAGTAGAGATTGTCATCGGTGGCGTCCCAGCGCAGGGTCGTGTGGGCGAAAAGCAGGTTCACCAGCACCACGATGACCAATACCAGCACGGCACTGCCGGCCGAAAAGATGGTTTTATGGATACGTTTTTTTCCATCGCTCATGGATCGAGACCTCCTTTATGCCGATTCCCGGTTTTGCAGGATAACGCCGTTGACGAAGATCATGAAAACGATCACCGACAGGTAGTAGAGCAAATCCCTCACGTCGATCACCCCACGGGCCATGGAGGAGAAGTGGGAGAGTACGCTGGTGGCGGAAACCAGGTCAACCAGCCACAGGCGCCCAACCGGAGAGCGCCGCCGTCACCGGAGCAAAACCGGCCAGAATGAGGAACAGGCAGGCCACCACGGCCAGGATGAAGCTGACCACCTGGCTGCGGGTCAGCGCCGAGGTCATGCTGCCAATGCTCAAGAAGGTGCCGGCCATGAGAAGTGAGCCGACATAGCCACAGAAAACGACCCCCAAATCCGGATTCCCCAGATACATCACGGTCAGCACCATGGGAAAGGTGAGTGCCAGGGCGATCCCGATAAAGCACCACGCGGCGAAAAATTTCCCCAGAATTACTTCGGTAACCGTCACCGGCAGGGTAAGAAGCAGTTCAATGGTTCCCAGACGCCGTTCTTCGGCCCACAGGCGCATGGCCACGGCGGGCACGAGGAACATGAACAACCAGGGATGCCATTGGAAAAACCCCTTCAGGTCCGCCTGCCCGGCTTCGAAAAAGTTACTGATGTAAAACGTGAAAAAGCCGTTCAACAACAGGAAGATGACGATAAAAACGTAGGCCACCGGGGATCCGAAATACCCGGAGAGTTCACGTTTCATGATCGTACGGATATGATGGGTCGTATTGCGGGTTGATGGCATAGTCACTCCATGGATTCAGCGTCGGTTGACATTCGATACGGATGCCGCGGCCGCCAGCCCACAAAAGGGCCGGGTCGCTGGCGCGCCGATAAAAGGACGGGTTGCCCCTGGCCGGGGGCAAGGAACGCCATGGCCTAATTCACCGATGTGATATCGCGGAAAACGTCATCCAGGCGTCCTTGCTCGACGAAGACCGAAAGGATGCGAAAACCATCCTGCCCAACAGCCGGGATAATCTGCTCGGCGATGGATACCGTCGGGTCCTCGGGAAAAATGCGCAGGGTACACCCGTCACCCTCTCGCTGCACCGTGGAGACAGAGGCCACACCCGGCAGTTGGCCGATCCGCGTGGCTGCGCTGTCATCCGTGTCACCGACCAGGGTCAAGACCAACGATCCGTGAAATGCCGATCGGCGCCGCAAGCCGTCGGGCGTGTCGTCCGCCACCACCTTGCCGCCGGCAATGATGATCGCCCGGCTGCAGACCGTGTCCACCTCGTCGAGAATGTGGGTTGAAAAAATGATCACCTTGGTGGCACTCATATCGCGGATCATCTGCCGCACTTCGTGTTTCTGGTTGGGGTCAAGCCCGTCGGTGGGTTCGTCCAGAATGAGATATTCGGGATCGTGCAGGATACTCTGAGCAAAACAGACCCGTTGTTTATAGCCCTTGGAAAGGGTGCTGACCGCTTGGTGACGGACGCCGGTCAGAAAACAGCGTTCAAGGGTCTCGCCGACCCGCTGACGCCGGGCGGTACCGTCAAAGCCCCGAATCGCCGCACAAAAATCCAGATAGCGGCTAACGGTCATGTCCGGGTAGACCGGCGCATTTTCAGGCAAATAGCCCATTTTACGCCGGGCGGCGATGGCGTCCGCCTGGATATCGCTGCCGCCGATCACCACCGTTCCGGCGGTGGGAGGAAAAAACCGGTAATCATTCGCATGGTGGTGGACTTTCCCGCGCCGTTGGGCCCCAGAAACCCCAGAATTTCTCCCTTTTCGACGCTGAAGGAGATGTCGTCCACCGCTCGATGCTGGCCGAACTGTTTGGTCAACTGCTTGACTTCAATCATGGATTTTCGGTCTCCTTAGCCGTTTCGGATTGGCTCAAATGACAATACGCCAACACGCCACCCGTCGACGCCGGTCAGGCGGGCAACGAGCGGCGAGCGTGGTGTCAAGCCCGATGAACACGAGAATCCCATTTCATCCTGAGAAATGTGGTTGCCGCCGCAAAAGGCCATCCAACGGCGGCAGGTAAAGCAGCCGAATAATAATATTCACCCTGGATATGTCAAGGCCGGCGAGGGCTCCCGTCAAGTGGCCGATCAGCCCGCGCGAAATGGGCGTCAAGCGACGGCCGGCCGAAGTTTGCACAGCTGGTTGCATTCCCGTTCAACGGCCTGTTTTCAAGGATTTTTTCTTGACAAAAAACCGACTGCCGATACTAAGTCGCAAGCTCCACCTCCCGTGTTTTTTCACCCATGGGCGGGATCGCATCCCGTTTGACAATGTTAAACATGAAAGCATCGGCAACGAATCCGGCGCATTCGCTCCAGAAGCGCGTGGGCCGTAGATTGATGCGGCAACTGGTGCAGGGGCATTGAGTTTAACAGGGGCATTGAGTTTAATCGGCAATGGCTTCGTAAAAAAGTCATCAAACAGCGGTTGACGGAGATTCCATGAGTACCTTAGACGAGAAGGCCACAGAGGTGATGGATGATAGTGCGGCGCATGCCAAAAATGGAAACGATTCCGGTGCCAGCGGGTATATCGTCCTGTTCTTCATCATCGGTTTTGCAGCCAGCATGGTGTTGGGATGGGTTGCTTTCCCCAAACTCCTCTACTCCCAGAAACAGCAACCGTTCAATTTCAATCACGCCATGCATGTGGCGGAAGTCGACAATGGCTGTGAGAGTTGCCACTTCTTCAGGGAAGACGGCAGTTTTTCGGGAATTCCCAAATTAGCCAGTGTACCCAGTGCCATGAGGAAACCATGGGCGAAAGCGACGCGGAGGCGACCTTTGTCGAGCAATATGTCTGGAAGAATCGCGAAGTTCCCTGGTACGCTTACGCCCGCCAGCCCGACTGTGTCTTCTTTTCCCATGCCGCCCACGTTCATGGCGCCAAGATGGATTGCGTCGCCTGCCACGGCCACATCGGCGAATCGGAAAGCGCCCGTCCCTACGAATACAATCGCATCACCGGCTACAGCCGGGATATCTGGGGCAAGAATATCGCCGGGCTCAAGAAAAACAGCTGGGACCGCATGAAGATGGATGACTGTGCCCAATGCCACAAGGAGGCCGGCATCATCCATACCTCCAGCGTTCAGACCAATCGCGATGCCTGTTTTGTCTGCCACAAGTAACCGCCGGCAAACGGCACGTTCCGATAAACGGTTGCAGCGTCTGCTTTGGATATAAGGTGAGGGGAAAATTCATGAAAGTTGACAGAAGAAGTTTCTTATCGTTCGTCATCGGCGGCGCAGCGGGTACGGCCCTGTCGCCATTGCCGTGGAAACTGATGGATGACTCTTCCATCTGGTCGCAGATGTGGCCGTGGACGCCGGTGCCACCCGACGGCGAGGTGGTTTACATGGACACCACCTGTTCCCTCTGCCCGGGCGGATGCGGCATCTCCGTGCGCAAAGTCGACAACCGCGCCGTTAAGATCGAGGGCAAGAAAGGCCATCCGATCAACGACGGCGGGGTTTGTATCCTGGGACTTTCCGGACTCCAGATGCTTTATGGTCCCACGCGGATCAAAGCGCCCATGAAACGCATCGGCGAACGGGGCGAGGGCAAATGGCAGAAAATCTCCTGGGGTGCGGCGATGGAGATATTGTCCAAGAAACTCGGTGAGATCCGCGAGCATGGAGAGGCTCACAGCGTGGCGGCCATCTGCGGTGCCGACCAGGGCACGGTGCCGTCCCTGCTCAAACGCTTCATGACCGCCTACGGTTCCCCCAATTTTATTTGCGCCCCTTCCTTTCAGGATACCGATGAACTGGCCGTCAAGACCCTTTTCGGCGCCGCCGGCCGCACGGGTTTCGACCTTGAAAACGCCGATTACATATTGAGCTTTGGCAGCGGCCTGGCCGACGGCTGGCGGTCGCCCGTGCGCATGATCAAGGCTTGCAGCACCTGGCGGGAAAAACGGGTACCGGTGGTCCAAGTGGAACCCCGCCTTTCGAACAGTGCCGCCAAGGCCAATCGCTGGGTGCCGATCACGCCGGGTACCGAAGCCGATCTGGCCCTTGGTATCGCCGCGGCATGGTGGCCGGTAATATGGCCAAGAGCGCCTCGCTCGGCAATATCAAAGGCGCCCTGCTGGCCAACTATGCGCCGGAAAAAGTCAGCCAAACCACCGGTGTGAGCGTCGAGACCATCACCGAACTGGCCAAGGCCTTTGCCGCCGCCAATCGCCCCCTGGCCTTGAGCGGCCGGGGTAAGGCGCTGAGCCCTGAAGGTCTGCGCGAAACGCAGGCGATCTACCTGCTCAACGCCCTTGCCGGCAACATCAATCAAAATGGGGGAATGTGGGCCATCGCACCGCTGGACTACATCCAGTGGGCCAACCCCGCCAGCGACAAAGCCGCTTCCGCCGGCCTGCGTCAGCCACGCCTTGACGGTGCCGGCAGCGGTGCGTATGCCAACGCGAACGCTTTGCCCCACCGTCTGGTGGACGCCATCAACAGCGGCAGCCCCTACCCGCTGCAAGCGCTGCTCGTTGCCGACGCAATCCCTGCCACAGCCTGCACGATACCAAGGCCGTCAAGGCGGCTTTTGAGAAGATCCCATTCATTGTCAGTTTCTCGTCCTTCAACGATGAAACCGCCGCCATGGCCGATTTGCTCCTGCCCGACCATGTTTACCTGGAACGGTTCGAGGATGTACCCGTTACCGCGGGATTGGCCAGCCAGACCATCGGTCTGAGCAAACCCGTCGTCTCTCCGCAGTTCAACACGCGGCACCTGGGCGAGACGCTAATCTGTCTGGCCAGGGCCATGGGCGGCAGCTTGGCCGCCTCCTTTCCGTGGGCCGATTACGAAACCTGCCTGCGGGAAACCCTGGCGGAAAAATGGGATGTCCTCATGAAAGATGGCGTCTGGACGGCCGAACAAATGACCACCGCCGGCAGTTCTTTCCGTGCGCCAGCCCTCGAAGCAGCGACCATCGGTGTCGAGGGCGAAGCCTCCGCTTTCCCCCTGCTGCTAATTCCCTACGACTCCTTGAGAATCTCAAGCGGTTACATCGGGGATGCACCCTTCATGATCAAAACGGTGGCTGACACCGTTATAAAAGGCAAAGACGGTTTCGTTGACATCAACCCCCAAACCGCCGCTGAGATCGGCCTTGGCGAGGGGAGTCTCGCCCTGTTGACCACCCCCTGCGGGGAAGCATCGGTGCGCGTGCACCTCGATGAGGGGATCATGCCAGGCGTGATCGCCATGGCCAAGGGGCTGGGGCATACCGCCTATGACGGCTACCTGGCCGACAAGGGCGTCAATATCAACGAACTCATCGGCCCTGTCGAGGATCCGTCATCCGGCCACGATGCCGCCTGGGGAATCCGGGCCAAGCTGGCCAAAGCCTAACCAACCTGACGTGAGGTTCTGATGAAACACGAGCAGCAACACAATCCGCCTATGAAGTACGGAATGGCGATCGATCTTGACAAGTGCACCGGTTGTGGCGCCTGCATGGTCGCCTGCATGTCGGAAAACAACGTGCCGTTCAAAACCGACGAATCGAACAAGCTGGACAGCATCACCTGGATCCGTGTTTACAAGTTAACCAATGGCAAGTCTTTTCCGGACACGGACATCTGCTACCTACCGCGGCCCTGTCAGCATTGCGAGGGCCACGGCGGACACAGCCCCTGCGTCTCCGTCTGCCCGGCGACGGCCACCGACTACAGCCATGAAACCGGCATCGTCAGCCAGATCTATACCCGCTGTTTCGGTTGTCGTTACTGCATGGCCGCCTGCCCCTACCATGCACGTTACTTCAACTGGTGGGACCCGGTCTGGCCCGACGGCATGGAGAAATACCTCAGTCCCAATGTCTCACCCCGCATGCGTGGCGTGGTTGAAAAGTGCAGCTTCTGCTTTCATCGTTATCAGCAGGCCAAAAACAAGGCCTATCTCAACGGCGAACGGCGTGTGCCCGAAGCGGCCTACCAAACCGCATGCACCCAGGCCTGCCCTGCCGGTGCCATCGTTTTCGGTGATCTGAACAACCCTGAGCATAAGGTGCACCAGATCGTTCAGCCAGACCCCCACAATGGGAACCGATCGAAAAATCCGCGCGCGTTCCGACTCTTGGAACGGCTGGGAACCAACACCAAAGTGTACTACCTGTCGAGCCGGGAATGGGTCCGGCGCGCGGGCGACAACTACTTGGCACATGAAACAACCGGCCATGTATCCAAGCCCCATCATTAAGGATTCGCGCCTTTGCGGTAAAGGTTTTTGTATACGATTGGCAAACCGTACAGATCAAGGAGTACTTACCCTATGGATTCTGCTTTAATACCCAAAGGAGTCAAACGTTGCCCGTTGTGGCAGTTCCTTCTGGGACTGGGCATTGTGGGCGTTGTGCTCGCGTGGGGCGTTTATGCCATGTTGCTGTGCTGGTTCAAAGGATTGAATCAGACCAACATGAATGACTACTACGGATTCGCCTTGTGGATCTGGGCCGACCTGGCCGTCATTGCTGTGGGTGGCGGTGCTTTTTTCAGTGGTCTGCTCAAGTACATCATCGGCAAGGATGAACTCAAATACATCATCAACTACGCCGTGCTCATCGGCTTCATCTGCTATAGCTCGGCCCTGTTGATCCTGGCCATCGACATCGGCCAGCCCCTGCGCGGATGGTTCATCTTCTGGCACGCCAACGTCCACTCCATGCTCACCGAGGTGGCCTTCTGCCTCTCCTGCTATTTCTCGGTGCTGACCATCGAGTACATCCCGCTGATCCTGGAAAATCGCCAGATTGACAGAGTACCGTTCTTTCACAACCTGAGCCATAACATGCACGAAACCATGGCGGTCTTCGCCGCCACCGGCGCGTTTCTTTCCTTCTTCCACCAGGGCTCCCTGGGTGGCGTCGCCGGTGTTCTGTTCGGACGGCCGTTCTCTTTTCGGGAAGGGTTGCTCATCTGGCCATGGACCTTTTTCCTGTTTACCTGGTCGGCTGCCGCGTATGGTCCCTGCTTCACGTTGCTGATTACCTGGATTACGGAAAAAGTCACTCGCAAGAAGCTGGTCAAGGACAATGTGGTGGAGCTTCTGGCCAAGATTTCCGGCTGGATGATCTTCACCTACACCATCGCCAAGATCTTCGATACCACCCGTTGGGCCAACATCACCGCCCCGGGCCTGGGACAGACGTTGGCCGATTTCTACACCGGGACGGCCATGTACGGCTACTGGATCCTCTTCGCCGAAATCGTCCTCGGCGGTCTGGTGCCCGCCATCATCCTGATCAGCGCGCCCTTGCGCAAAAATCCGGTCTGGCGCGTAACGGCCATCATCCTCGCCGTCATGGGTGTCTCCCTCAACCGCTGGGTCATGGTGCTCCAGGTGATGGCCGTACCGGTCATGCCCTTCGACAAATGGGCGCTGTACTATCCCAGCTGGCAGGAAGTGGCCACCACGATTTTGCCCGTGGCCTATGGGATCATCCTGATCATGATTTCATATCGCTATCTGCCGATTTTTCCCCAGGAAGCGGAATTGAATCCCATTGACGACGAACCGGCGGTCGTGGCCGAAATCAACACCCCCGCAGACCTCGAACCGGCGCAAGCCTAGCCCGCATAAGGAGGAGAAACCATGTTTCCTTTTAGTTTTGAGTGGATCTGGGACGCCGGCCATATGGTCTTTCATGGCGGTCTCTGGTATGCCCTGAATATCATCGGCATTGGCATCACCTATTGCATCATCAAGGCAGCCGTTGACACGATCAAAGGCAAAGGCAGCCACGACCACCATTAAAAAACCATCGCATCGCAAAAAATAACATACAGCGCCTTTCCAGGGGATTGAAACCGTGGAAAGCGTTTTTTATTTTCAGGCATGAAAAATCAAACCCATCGTACCACGGCAGGCTCTATTAAAAAATTTAATAGACCTATAAACAAATTTCATACCTAACGATTCCACATTTCCTCAAGAATCCAACCCAACCAGCCATCAAACCACTAATCATGCTTCACGGATCCATCCTTTTTTAAATGGCGCATTTATTGCTTAATGTACTTTCAAATCAAAAAAACCGCAAGAACAGTTCCAAGTTCATCCAAACACGGATCCAGTTCCGTTTCCCCAACAACAGCAATAGAGGGTTTGCGATGGTGGCAAAAAAAACAAAATGGGATGAGAACGAAAACACTGTGCTGGGCCGTAAAGGCGGCTTTACCCTGATCGAATTTCTGGTGGCGATAGCCATATCCTCGATCGTGATGGTGCTGATCGTCAACATGTACATTCGACTCAACAAATCCTACATGGCCGAAAAAGTGGTTGCCGATACCCAGCAGGCGTTACGCCAGACCATGGAGCGCATGATGCTGGATATCCGCAATGCCGGTTTTGATCCGAAACGATCGGCGGATGCGGGGCTTGAAGTTGCCACGTCGACACGACTCAGGTTCACCCAGGATATTTTCTATGAAACGGCCTCGAACGACTACTCTGGGGCCATTGACGATGGCCGCGGGGAGCGCATCACCTACCAGATCGATGCGGCCAACAATCGGTTATTGAAAATTTTCGATGAGGGGACCACCAGCCAGACGTCCAACATCATTCTTACGAACATTAATCCTGCCCAGAGCAGTTTCAGCTTTCTCGATGCGTCAGGCGCGACAACCGCCACGTTAAACGACATCCGGTCGGCAATCATCACCCTGGCCCTGCAAAACAATGCCGGATGGGGCGACTCAGTCAGTCGGGCTCTCACCACGCAAGTCACTTTCCGCAATATCAGTTTGAATTAGGAGGGCCAACAGCATGCTGAAATCAAATCGCCAACAATCCACTGCAGCCATGCGGCCATGCAATACCACCGCAGGCTTCACCCTGATCGAAGTCCTTGTGGCCATGACCATTTTCGCCATCGGATTCCTTGCCGTGGCGGCGTTGCAAACCCGTGCGGTCATCGGCAATACCACCGGTCGGCTTTCCATGGATGCCGCGGCCTGGACGGCCAGTCAGTTCGAACAATTTGTCGGTCAAGCGTTTGACAATCCCAACTTCATCGATACCAACGGTGACGGTACCGCCGGATTGGATGCCGACAGCGCCGCAACCGCTGATTTCACCCTTGCATCCCCGGATGGCCGCAACACCACCCTATATTGGAATGTGGCCGACAATCCCAGGGGCTTCAAGCAGGTTCGCGTGATCACCACTTGGGACCCCGTGGGTGCATCCCCCAAACGGGCGGCTTTTGATTTTATCAAACAGGAGGACTGATGATCATGCTATCCAACACCCGCTCCATGCGCTGGTTTCAACGCCAAACGTCCAACAACGAAGGCTCGGCCATTATCTTCGCCGTTCTGGGTCTGCTGATCCTGACCCTCGGCGGTATCACGGTGATTAATTATTCCAATACCGAGCTGAAATACACCAGGAGGGATATCGAGCGCAAACAATTGTTCTACTACTCCGAATCGGCCGGGCATGAGGTGGCCTACGATGTGGACAAAACCACGGGCGGCAATTACGCGATCCTGGATACATCCACCCCCGTCATCGTGACCACGACGAGCGATGGTTCCCGAGTCTCCGGTCCAAACGCTAGCCAGGTGGAAAACTATACCGATCCCGCATGGCCGACCAACACCAGCAATAGCACTGTTTTAAACAGCCTGACCGACCGGGAATACGCCTATCGCGTTTACTATGTCGGTTTAGGGTATTTGCCCAAGGGATTTGACACCAATTTCTCCTCCTTCGTTTACGATATCGGTACCCGGGTGCAACAAACCGACGCCGGCGGAGCCGTTGAATTGAAAACCTCGGCCATCGTCCAGGGATTTCGCAAGATCGGTCCCAAGAGCAGTTGATCCACCCAATATTTTTATAAGATAGGAGTTCGCCGTGTTCAACAAACTACGATATTTTGGTTTCTCGACATTCCTGGTGTTTCTTTCCCTTCTGGTCATTATTCCCGCCATGGCGGAAGACACCGACATTTACAAGCCCAAGGTCCAGCACAACGTCATGATCCTGCTGGACAATTCCGGTAGCATGGCGTTCGGGGTCTATGAAAACGATGTCGATTATCATGCTTTTTATCGTTACATCTGTGAAAACAGGGGTGATTGGACCCGATCCTGGGACAGTTCGAACGGTTATTACGATACCAACTCCACGTTTTATCCCACCAGCGCAGCATGATTCGTGATCGGATTTATCTAGTTGCCGGCAATGTCGGGTATACGGCTTCATCGGGCATGACCGGCGATGCAGCGAATCCGGACATTTACTGGTCGAGTGTAATTATCGATACCGGCACCACGATCAACGCCGATGGTTCGCTGTCCGGTGGAAATGTCATCACCGATGCGGATGGAACGGTCCTTTACAAATACGATCCAGTGAAGGAGGCCGAACCGCTGCCCAACAACCGCTCCCTAAAGCTGCATGTTTGGCAGGACAACTACGACGGATCACGGGTGGACAACGGCTTTGCCGGCCTCATCCGCGCACCGGGCTACTATTTCAGCGGGTATTTTCAAAATAGCGGCGGGAATATAACCAATGTGCCATCTGATGCAGCACTGGTTGGTAGCAAGACCATGGATTACTTCTTCGTTACCGGCAACTGGCTAAACATGCAAATGGTTTATAACCAATATGTATATGTGAAAAATCAATGGGTGCGTGCCTGGGAATACTGCACTTTTCCAAAAGAGAACTATGTACCGACAGTCTCTTTCTCTCTCACCTCCCCGAATTATGAGAACAATTATCCGACCAACTTTGATTCAGCAACTGACGGCAGCGTCAATTATGTGATCTACAATGGCCAGTCCGGAAGCATGCGGCTTCATTTCTCGGAATTGATTCTCGGGGCCGGCGACATTCTGGAACTCAGGGATGAGAACAGCGCCATCAAGGCCACCTACTCGGGAGCGACCTCGCAAACCGACTTCTGGACCGACTGGGTCAGCGGCCCTCAGATCACCCTGCGCTTCAAAACGGACGGCGATGCCGATACCGTGGCCAAGGGTTGGCAGGTGGATACTTATCAATACCAATCCGAAATCGACTTTCAGATATCATCCCGACTCAAGGTGGCCCAGGAAGCCATTATCGAAGTGATCGAATCCACGCGGGGCAAGATCAATTGGGGAATCAGCGTCTTCGATCAAAAATACAACTCCGGGTCGGTGGAACTGGCACCCCTCAACGCCAGCTTCAGCGACGACAAAGACAAGCAGAACCTGATCAATCAGTTGGAAAGCGCCACGGCTGATTGGGGGACGCCCCTCGGCGAGTCCCTCCAGGATATTTTTACTTATTTCAACAAAAAGGTGAATCAGGTTCACCAGGATTGCAACAAAAACTTCGTCATCAGCCTGACGGACGGTTTCCCCTCCAACGATACGGATTGGACGCGTATTTCCGGCGTGGATTTTACGTCAGCCGACTACCATGATGATGTCCAGTACACCGCCGATCCCTTTCAATACCCTAACTACTATGTCCCCTATGTGCCGCTCAACTATTACGATGACGTGGCCTATTACATGTTCTCCCACAGTTATGTGGATCAGTCGGTCGTGGATATTGAAGACCGCCGCGACTCGCCCGACAATATTACCGTGCACAATATCGGCTTCTGCGTGGACCAGCCCATGCTGCAGCACACGGCCGACATCCAGGTGGACCAATACGGCAAGGCCATCGGCATGAATTTGACAGCCTACTCCAAAGCCCAGGTCATCAATGCCTTCCATTCCATCGGCCTGGCCATTGCCGAGTACACATCCTACACGGCGCCGGTGGTTTCCGTGGACGAGACCAACCGCGTGCAGTCCGGTGATCGCATCTACATGGCCCTGTTCAAGCCCAAGGAAGATGAAATGTGGACCGGCAACTTGAAAAAATACGGTCTCAGATACGATTGGAAGGCAGACTGTGACGGGGAAAAGACAGAGCAATGGGTCGTGGTGGACGGCTCCGTCGATAGCGGCGGTGAGTGGGTGGGTGGTCAGGAGGCCACCGACTGCGAAGGCTACATGCTGCCCAACACTTCGTCCTTCTGGTCCACCGTGGATGACGGAGGGGATGTGGAGAAAGGCGGGGCCGGCCAGATCTTGTACAATATCATCCCCACCCCCACGACGATCCTGAGCGACACCCCGTCCTTCAGAACGATCCACACCCTGGTCGGCGGGCTGGACGTTCGGGTCTCCACAGATACGGTCACCTATTCCGACCTAGGTGTTTCAACGCCGGAGGAGGCCTGGGAGATCATCAATTACCTTTACGGCTATACCTATGCCGCCAATGTGGATGGCGCCCCGGTATACAAGCGTGCCTGGCCGCTGGGCGCCATTGTTCACTCATCGCCGGTATTGATCGACTATTTCGATGAAAACTACGAAGTCTCCCACCGCTATATCGCCGTGGGGGCCAACGACGGCATGCTCCATGTTTTCGACGATGCCAACGGCAAGGAAATCTATGCCTTCGTTCCTCCCGATATATTGGATCGTCTCCAGTATTACGATCCGGATCTGGGAAATGACCATTTCTATACGGTGGATGGTCCCATCAACCTGGTCAAAAATGACAAAGGTACGACCGACAAGGCCGACGACCAACTGCTCCTGATATTCGGCTTGCGTCGGGGCGGTCAGGCCTATTACGCCTTGGATGTCACCAGTGCCAGTCCGGCCAACTGGAGCATTGCCTGGTCCCTTAACACCAGCACTGCCGGAATGGCGGAGTTGGGTCAGTCGTGGGGCATGCCGGAATTCTTCAAGATCCAAACCGGCGAAAACACCTATAAACGGCTATTAATCATCCCCGGGGGCTACGATGCCAACGAGGACCGCAGCACCAACGATGACTATTATCTGGACGCAACTCATGTCAGTGCCATGGGACGGGGCATATACATCATCGATCTGGGCACCGGTCTTCCCCTGGACGCGAGCTTCTTTTCCGGCGGATCCCAATTCATCTATGATTCTACGATTACGGGTTTGCGGAACCAAATGAAGTACTGCTTTCCGGCAGACCCGACAATCGCCCTTAATCCTAACAACAATACACTACTCGCCGCCTACATCACCGACCTGTATGGGCAGGTGTGGAAACTCTCCTATGTATACAAGGACGAGAATGGTATTGTCGTTAACAAATTTTTTCTCAACCTGATCTTCCGGACCAACCCCATGACCGATCAGGATTCGGCCTATGAAAACAGGGCCAGTTTCGATGGCTACACGGTCGATGATACCACCGACCCGCGCGGGACGATCAATTTTATTGAGGATACGAATACCGCTTCAAAATGGGTCGTCAATCCACGACGCACCTTTTACAGTCCAGAGGTCAGCTATGCCGGTAATTGTTACATCGACGTGCCGGTTCTCTACATGGGTACCGGGGATCGGGAAAATCCCACCTTTACCGGCGACAAAACCTATGTGGAAAATGGGATCTACGGCTTTTACGATGCCCATGCATACTATATGGATCATCGTAGTACGGGCTATACCGGCACCTATGACGATTTGACCCAGCTGTTTACGGAAAAGGACCTGTTGAACGTCACCTGCGGCGCCCTGGAGCCCGATGTGATCAATGTCACCAATGACGAGAAAAACGGGATTTACACCTTCCTTGAGAAAACCGCCAAGGGCTGGTATATGCTCTTTGACGCCGATGGCCTGAGCGGCTGCCCCAGTCCGGATCAGGACGGCTATCACACCGGCGAAAAAGCGATTTCACCCATCACCCTGTTCAACGGCGTGGTCTATGTGCCGACCTACAATCCGGCGGAACCGGCGGCCAGCAACGATATTTGCGAATATGACGGTAGCGCCCGGGTCTATGCGGTCAATTACTGCGACGGCAACGCCGTGTACGACTTCTATGACGGTAATAACACCACCACAACGGATGAGAACGGCAACACTACCGAAGAGGCCAAGTACACTCGTCGGGATCGCTATCTGGGCGTCGGCACGCAGATTCCGTCGGGTATCGCCGTGGTCATTCGCCATGGCATTGCCGACGGGTTCGTCTCCGTTCAAGGCAAGATCGTGACCTTGGATGAAATGGATTTCCCGTCCGGACTGGCTCCCTACTATTGGCGGGACACCCGCAGATTGGCCCAATAAGGAGATGCTCATGAGGATTATAAAATTCGATTTACGGATTATCACGCTGTTGGTGTTCGGCATCCTTTTTTCCGCCGGACCATCCGCTGCCAGAATCACAGTCAATCCAATCCATTTTGACGAAGGAAAAGTCACGGCCATCAACCTTAGGGACGCATCGGTGACGGTGGGATCCCAGGTCTATCGCATCGATGAAAAAGGACCTATCGGGGAAGCCCTACGATCAAAAAGCATCCAGGTCTCGGACCCGGTGGTTATTACCTATGAAATCCAGGGCACGACAAAAAGGCTGATCTCCATCAGCAAGAAATCGAAAAACGAAAAATGACCATATCGTTGAAAAACGAAATGGCTCGAATTGTTCTCGCCCCCAAACGCGAAAAATCGCTGATCAACCGTCATCCATGGATATTCTCCGGCGCCGTGGCCAGCGTCGCCGGAGAACCCCAGGCGGGCGACACCGTCGAGGTGCATGCAGCAGGCGGCCAATGGCTGGG
>NZ_BBCC01000142.1 GCF_001311845.1 Desulfosarcina cetonica JCM 12296
TGAAGGTGCCCGAATTGATTTTGTGCCTTGAAAACCGGTTGGTTTTGCGCGATTATGAACCCTTTCTTTTGACCGTCAGCCAACGGAAAGCGAGCTCGCCGTGGACCCTCAGCGTCTGGAAAAACAGATCCGGTTCGTCCGGGAAGTCGACAAACTCAAAACCATCGAGCGCCAGACCCTGCTCACCGATGCGTCACGCCAGGAGAACGATGCCGAGCACTCCTGGCACCTGGCCCTGATGGCCCTGGTGCTGGGTGAGTACGCCAAGGCCGATGACACGATCGATCTTTTGCAGGTGATCCGCATGGTGCTGATCCACGATCTGGTGGAGATCGATGCCGGCGATACCTATTGCTACGACAGCGTCGGATACCAGGACAAGGCCGAGCGCGAAACGGCCGCGGCCGAACGCATCTTCAATCTGCTGCCCAGGGACCAGGCCGAGGCATTTCGTGCCCTGTGGGATGAGTTCGAAGCCGGTGAAACCGCCGAGGCGCGCTTCGCCAACGCCCTCGACCGCCTGCAGCCGCTGATTCACAATGCCTTTACCCAAGGACAAATGTGGCAGCGCCACGGCATCGTCAAGTCCCAGGTCGTGGAGCGCAATCAAAGGATCGAGGCGGGCGCGCCCGACCTGTGGCACTTTGCTCGCGAGCTGATCGAAAACGCCGTCAGCCGTGGTCATCTGGCACCATAGAGAGCGGAATCCGTCAAAGTTTGTATCTGGATTTAAGGAGATCCCATGTCCCCTACCCCCGAGCAAAAAATTCTCATCATCGGTGCCGGTCCCATCCGTATCGGCCAGACGGGCGCCTATGACGACGCGGCCTGCCGCGCCTGCGAGATTTTCAAGGCCGCCGGCATCCAGACCGTCATGGTCCACTGCGACCCATCCGCCCTGGCCGCCGATGCGGACACGGCCGATCGGACCTACCTGCTGCCGCTGACCACCGCATCCCTGACGGAAGTGATCCTGCGGGAAAGACCCAGCGCCATCCTGCCCACGGTCGGCGGGCCGGGCGCCTTACGGCTGGCCGCCCGGCTCTCGAACACCGGGCTTTTGCAGGACAACGGGATCACGCTGATGGGCGTCAGCGAGGCTCGTCTGCCGCTGGCCCACGATCCGACAGCCTTTTTCGATGCGGCCAACGCACTGGGACTGAAGGTGCCGGAAGGTAAAGCCACCGCCCACATCGCCGACGCGGCCGCTTTGGCCGAAACCATCGGTTATCCGGTGTTTGTGCGCGTTGCCGAACCGGATCTGCGGATCCGCTACGGCATGGCCTTCAACGTCGAGGAACTGCGCCAGCTGACCACCGGGGGTCATCTGCCGTCCGATGCGGCCGGCCGTTTCCGGGTGGAGCCGGCGCTTTCGGGGTATCACGAAGTGGAGGTGGAACTGCTCTGCGACGCCACCGGCCAGACAAAGACCGTCGCCATCGCCGAAAACTTGGAGCCCGTGGGAATCCACAGCGGTGACTCGACCACGGTTATCCCCGCCATGACCATCGATGCGGCAACCTGCGATCAGATCGAAAAAGCCGCCGGCCAACTGGCCGTGCATGCCGGCATAACCGGCGCCGCTCACCTGAAATTCGCCGTAGCTGAAGATTCGGCCGAGGCCCTGATCCTCTCCATGGACATGGGCTATTCCCGCATGAGCGGACGCTGCGCCAAAGCCTTGGACCTGCCCTTGGCCGCCATTCATGCCCGGCTTTGCCTGGGCATGGACATGGACAGCGCCCTGGCCGGCGACCGCGATCGCGTGGGCCCCTCCAGGCAAGCCAAGCAGGTGGCCGTATTTCTGCCACGCTGGGAATTCGAGCGTTTTTCCCGGTGAGCCGCCACGCCTGGACAGCCGCATGAAGGCCAGCGGCGCGGTCATGGGCATCGGTGAAAACGTCTTACAAGCCCTCTCCACGGCCATGCACGCCCGCACCTCCCAGCGGCGGCTCGACGCGCAGGCCAGGGCCATGGCAACGCTGGATGCCGATGTGCTCTTGCACCGGCTGGTCACACCTTCGCCAGACCGCCTGATCATGATTTTGGCGGCATTGAGACAAGGGGTCACCGCCGAGATGATCACCAGCGTCACCGGCATCGCACGCCCGTGGATCGACCGGCTGGCCGAAAGGGCCGACCTGGAGCGTGAATTAGCCGCCACCCCATCCCCCGATCCCGCTTTGATCCAGAAAGCGGCCCAGGCCGGTATTGGGGCGGCCGATCTGGCACAGCTGCTGGGCACGCCCCTCGACACGGCGGCCGGTTATCTCAGCGAGGCAGCGGTTTCCCTTGCCCCACGGCCAGTTAGCGGCAGCGAGTCGGCGCGGATCTGGACCCGCGTGCCAACCCTGGGCAACAACACCCCAAATGCACCGTTGGGAAAAAGCGTGGTCATCGTCGGCCCCGCCTTCGGCCGTATCGGGCAAAGCATCGAACTGGACCACTGCTGCGTGCATGCCGCCCGGGCGCTCAAAGCCGCCGGCCGCAAGGCGGTCATGGTCAATGCCAACGCCGCCTCGGCCTGTGGTCCGACGGACGCCGACCGCACCTATGTGGCGCCAATGACGGCGGCCGATCTCAAAACCGTCTGCCACGCGGAAAGTCCCGACGGCATCATTCTCCAATTCGGCGGCTTCAAGGCCATGGAAATGGCCGAAACACTGAACCAGGCCGGCGTGCCGGTCCTGGGCACGCCGGCGGCCAGCACCGTCCTTTGTCAGGATCGTCTGCGCTTCAGCACGCTGCTGACCGACCTGGGGATCCCCCATCCGCGCATCGGCATGGCCGACACCCCGGATGCCGCCATGGATCTGGCCGAAACCATCGGCTACCCGCTGCTGGTCGGCTCGCCGGCGGATCGCCAAGGCCGTCGAAAAACGATCATCATGGACGCCCGCATGCTGGAGCAGCATGTCATGGACGCCTCGGTCAGTGCCGCCAACCCGCTGTTGGTTGAGCAGTTCATCGAATACGCCATCGAAGTCGAAGCCGACGCCCTGTGCGACGGACAATCCGTTTATGTGCCGGCGGTCATGGAACATATCGAGCTGGCCGGTGTGCATTCGGGCGACGCGGCCATCGTCGTGCCCCCTTACAGCACCCCTCCGCGGCATGTCGAAACCATCGGTGCGATGATCGAAAAAATCGCCCTGGAACTCAAGGTCAAGGGGCTGCTCAACACCCGCTTCGCCGTGCTGAACGACACCGTCTACCTGCTCGAGGTGCGCCCCTGGGCCTGCCGCACCCTGCCCCTGATCTCCAAGATCTGCGACGTGCCCATGGCCCAGCGGGCCGTGGAGATCATGCTGGGCATGACCCTGGACGAAATGGATCTCTCGCGCCGGCTGTTGCCCCATTACGGCATCCGCTCCTCGGTGTTCCCCTTTGATACCTTCACCGAAACCGACCCCATGTTGGGCCCGCGGATGCGCTCCATCGGCCAGGTTTTGGTGATGGCCGACGGATTCGGCATGGCCTATTTCACCTCCCGGGAGGCGGCGGGTCCGGCCCTGCCACTGGACGCAATGTCCTGATTACGGTAACCGACGCGGACAAGCCGAGTATTCTCGAACCGGCCCGCCTCTTCAAGGAAATGGGCTTCGGCATCCAGGCCACCCGTGGAACCCATGCCTTTCTGAAAGCCAACGGCATCGACGCCCAGCTGGTCAAAAAGCTCGGCTTCGGTCGACCCGACCTCGTGGACGGCATCAAGACCGGCGAGGTATCCCTGGTGGTCAATACCCCCAGCGGCAGCCAGAGCCAGCAGGACGATGCCTATATCCGTAAGACCGCCATCCGCTACCGCATCCCCAACGTGACCACGCCGGCTGCCGCCCTGGCCGCGGCCAAGGGCATTGCGGCGAGAAAACGCGGCCTGGATGCCCTGTGCACGCTGCAGTCCTACACCAGGGCGCTTCGATAGAATAGAATAATAACGGCAGAGCCTGTTAGCGGCTCTGCCCGTTTCACCGCCATGTCAGCAGCCTTCCTTTTGACTAGGTATGGGCAGGTGGATACGGCTACCGGCTTCCTCATCCACACCATCAACACCTCACCACAAATCCGACTTTAAATTCGGTCAGCACCTATGCTGACATATCGAAATTATCAATCGGTGATCCATCTCCAATAAAAACAAAAAATTTGCCATTACCCTGCAAAACTGCAATATGAGTATTTGCGCATTCAAATATGCCGGTGGATACCAAACTGCCACCATACGGGGTCATGACATTTAGCATTCAGCCCCATAAAATACTTGCCAAAGATTACCCGGCACATCACCTGCGACACACCGTCGCCTAAATTGCGTTTCTTCCTTTTACATTGAGGGATCAATATTCCTCAACAGATTTCAACCTATTGAAATGCAGCACCATTTTCCAACAGCAAGCCTTTCCAGATGAAAAAGGAGCCAAACATGGGATGCGAAACGGGCATCAAACCACGAAAGCCGATTGAAACCGCAAAGACTGTCACCAGTGACCCACAAAAGGAGGCTGAAACGATGAGTTCAACCATGGTACGGCGGGAAATGCCGAAATTCACAATGGATGCATATGACGCCAAAACGGGCCATTTCACGACCGTTGATAGTGATGATTACAAGGGCAAATGGTCGGTCGTATGTTTTTATCCGGCTGATTTCACATTTGTCTGCCCCACTGAAATCGCTGCCATGAATGCGAAATATGATGAATTTCAGAAATTGGGCGTTGAAATATTGGCCGTTTCTGTTGACTCCAAATTTTCTCACAAAAGATTTGTAGAAACCGAACCGCTTTTAAAAGGTCTGCAATTGACTATCGGCGCGGATTCCAATCAGGAAGTCAGTCGCGCCTTCGGTGTGCTTATCGAAGAAGAGGGTGTAGCGCTGAGAGGCAGATTCCTGTTCAATCCGGATGGGCTTTGCGTTGCTCAGGAGGTTCAGGCGGATTCTGTCGGACGCAACGTAAATGAGTTTTTACGACAAGTAGAAGCCTGGCAATATGCAACAAAAACCGGAGAAGTATGTCCGGCAGGATGGCGACCGGGGAAAAAGACACTTCCGGTTAAAACCGATGGTGAGCAAATGGCTGGCCATGTCGGTGATTATATAACCATAGAAGAAATTTTGAGTTAAACAAAAACAGCCCTTTTCTCTCCTCATCGGGCCGCCACATGGTGGCCTGATGTCTTTTTAGGCGCCCGTGCAGTCAAAGATGATTCAATTTTAAATAGGGTCTAAGACCGGTAGATTTCTTCTGTCCAATCGCGGAACCATTGTGGCTTTTGAAAAATCACGTAAATGAAAACCAAGGCTGTTATGGGAATGGGGATAATGGTGTCACAAACAGCCAGGGCCGTGACGTAAACCAACATCTGTATTTTCTTGGACATCGTTCTATCCTTATTTGAAATCGTATCACCGGCCTTCAGATTGTGCTGGGATACTAATGTGAGCGCTCTTTAGCATTTCAACAAATGGAATATCGGCTGGAGAAAAATCGAACTCAGCAAGCTGATCGACAGTCACCCATTGATAGGATTCGTGATCGTTCATCCTAATCGCGCCACTGACCCAATATGCCCTATAGGCCATTAGTTCGATGGATATGTGATCATAATGGTGTATATTTGATGCGAAGAATTCACCGATTTTCACGTCAATGCCCAATTCTTCTTTAAGTTCGCGGGCAAGGCAAACTTCGGGGGTTTCATCCGGCTCTATTTTGCCCCCGGGAAACTCCCATAGCCCAGACAAATGGTCATCGCGCTTTCGCTGGGCGATGATAATTCGGCCATTCTTTTCCAATATGGCAGCAGTTACTCTGGTGATCTCCGGCACAGTTAATCTTTCTGGGAAAGTTTGATTTCAGGTTAATTAAACCTGAACAAAAACAGCATCCAAGCCTTTCTTTAACTTATTTCCTATCAACGCTGATAAAATCAAACTGAGGAATCCCGTCAGGATATCTTTGTTCTTTTTTGTATCCAATTATAGTTTTTTTATAATTTTGTTTTAGTTTGCCGAAATTTAAAGCAATTTCTGAATTTTGCCTTGGAAATAGTGTCTCTTCCAGTATAGTTTCAGCCACTTCTTTAAATACATTTTTATTTGTTTTAAAAAATTTCTTTTCTATTGTCTCAACACATATTGGTAGTTTAAATTTTATTTTTGTTTGATATGCACCATATTTTGTTTTTGAACTTAAAATACAATTAAATATAATTGGCTTATCAGGTTCATCAGTTTCCGTACTGCAATTGATAAGTTGGAAAAATTCATTAGGCTTATTTTTTACAAGGATTTCCTCATCATCAATATTGACTATCGATTCTTTATATTTAATTGCTTCTTCAAGATACTTTTTATCATTAGATTGTCTGTACAAGTCTATAAAGCCTATGCAAGATTTTTTTTCAAATGAAATAACTTCCAGATTTTTTATAATAACTTTTAAATCTTTTTCCGTAACAAAATCCAATTGGGTATTTGAAATAACGTTTAGAAATCTATGGATTGTATCTATATCAGGATTGTGAATCGATGTTAAATAAAGAATTCTGTTTTCTGCATCTTCTATATGTGGAGAATACTCATATTTTGAAATAAATTTTAAATACCCATCAATCGTATTATCAATTAGAGATAGATTCCACCAAGCTGTCTCAGCATATTTTCCATTCGGGAACTTATTTATATAGTTTATGTAGGAATCTCTATTTTTTTCAATAATTGCAAGCCTCCAATAAAGTTCATCAGAGTGAGGTCCATTTGGATATCTACTTAAATGATCAATAATTTCTTCTCTATTGTCTTTTTGTATATTTTTATAACTAATTAATTCTATCTTATTATTAAGATAGTCACATCCAAAAAATACAATCGGAATTATAAATAATTGAGAAACTTTTAGAAATTTTTTTATAAATCATACTATTTTCCTATAATTACACAATCACGAAATGCAAGCTCACCATCATTAAAGAATCCATCTTCACAATAATTATATATTTCACAATCAAAAAAATATTTGTGTTCTGGTTTTATTCTTGGCAGATCTTTTCTATGCCTCAATTCAAGTTTTGGTGGTTCGTTGAATTCAATAGGTATAGGGCCTATTCCGCCGACTATGGTTCCTATTGTATATTCATGATCAGGTAATAAATAAACAGAGCTTTTATTGGCATCCACCTTAAGCACATTTTTTTTTAATTTTATTCGTTTTCGATTTCCATCATATTTTTGAAATTCAATTTTTTTCTGACCGTTGGTAAAATCTCCGTCGCAATCAAGTTTTTCAACTATTAATTTTATGGGTATATATTTATTATTATCAAATACGGCTTCCTCATCAACCAGTATAGCAGCTTCTTTGCTTATTGTATTTGATCCATAGCAAGTCAACGTATAATCAGTCTTTTTATTCGGCGTTACCTGTAGCTTGCCAATCTTTCTATTTATATCAATTTTATAGTTATTTCCTTCCGAGGACTTTAATATACAATATTTTGCATTCTCAAATTGCCATTCTAAATAGGCTGTTTCACCAAGTTTAATTACTTCTTGAGATACTTTAAATTTTAATATTTTTGCCGGAATATTTTTTGGCCCAAAAATCATACCAATGCCGTAGGGTACTAAATATTGATCTGCTAAATATGTAAACAAACTCCCCAAAAAAATTCCAACAATCCATTTAATATATTTGTCTGAAGAATTATTGCTCTCGAAGGGGTGTCTGTATCTCATGATTAATAAGTCTTATTTTGCAAATAATTAATATCCAGGTCATTATTACAAAATCATCTTCTTAGTGAAGAACTTTTGGAACGAAATGCAGGCTCTGATTGAAGCGGGAGATCAAGAAATCAGCTCAATGAGGATCTTAACCCTTAAATCGGATAGATATTTGAGATACCCTTGATTTCAATGATTGTCAAGCCATGCCAACCCCTTGGCACTGAATGAAATTTTGAGAACGTGGATCGGTCTCACCGGTTATCTCCATTCACCCAATAGCATTAATCAAACAGGGTATTGTTGAACGAATTTGCCAACAACTTGGTTTCCAAGGCGAGGCTTTTTCGATGAAAGAAAAACTCCGCCCTTGGCCACAAAGCTTAGGCAATCATCGTTGTCGGTTAAACTCTGGAAGTTGACTTCGGGGGGATAAGCAAAGCATACATCACTTAGCAGATGACTGAAATGCGGTGCTCGCGGCCCACGAAGCCCGATCGGTGGGGAAATGACTGTCACCTTTTTTTACAAGGTGAAAAAAAACTTTTAATGGAGGTGAAATAAACAAGCGGTGGTCCGGTACCGCCGTCGGGCAGCCCCCCTTGACGGATTCGTAAAAAGCGGCCTACCCCTCGCGGGGAAGCATTTGGGTTCACGAAGTGACCCGAATTTCGGGTCACTTCCTTAGAAGCCCGATATCGGCGTTACGCGTATCCCTCGTCACTGCGGCGTACGCTAACGACACCTCATTCCTTAAGGATTCGCAAGCCTTGATCTCGGGCTTGTTACGAATCCATCATCCTTGGGTCACCAATACCCAAGCGACAAAAAACGTCAAATTCCGAATGATAAAAATTCCACCAACATGGCATCACGCTTGCTGTTTTGAAGGTAAACACGCATGATCGTCACGGTAGGCATCCGAATAAAAACGCCGGAATTGAAAAGGCCTCTGAAATAAATTCCGGTCACACCGTCAGGTTGAGCAGATGGAAAGTATACCCGGTATCAAGTGGCGGTTCCAATCAGACCGTGGGACGCCGATTCCATTGCTGATCGTTGCCGTTCTGATCGGCGTTCTGACCGGTTTTCTGGCGGTGGGATTCCGTTATCTGTTGCTGGTCGCTTGCCGGTTCTGCTGGCACGATCCCCTCGACATCATCGGCGGTGCGACTCAGTTGCCGTGGATCGCCGTCGTTTTAATCCCACTGTCCGGGGGGCTGTTCGTTGGTCCGATCGTTTCCAAACTGGCGCCGGAAACCCGGGGCGCGGGTGTCCCGGAAGTCATCCACGCCGTCGCCTCGAAGCAGGGAATTATCCGCCACGGCACGACGTTCTACAAGATACTGTCGACCGTTGTTTCCATCGGCTGCGGCGCTTCCGTCGGCAGGGAAGGACCCATTGTACACATTGGCGCCTCTGTGGGTTCTTCCGTCGCCCAGCTGGTCCGTCTGCCTCCTGAATGGCGGTCCGTTTTCCTGGCCTGTGGTGCGGCGGCCGGGATTGCCGCAACCTTCAATGCACCCATGGCCGGCATGCTGTTCGCCGTGGAAATTATTCTGGTCGATTTCGAGATCAGTTATCTGAGCCATATTGCGATTTCGGCGGTAGCGGCGACCGTGGTTTCACATCAGTTCCTGGGAAACCTTCCGGCCTTCGACATCCCCTCGTACACGTTGGTCAGCTACTGGGAGATCCCGCTTTACGGTTTGCTCGGCATCCTAGCCGGTTTCGTATCCATCGCCTTCATTAAATCGATTTCCATTGTTGAAGACACGTTGAACCGGTTTAAAATTCCGGGCGGGCTGCAGCCTGCCGTTGGCGGGCTTCTCGTTGGATTACTGGCCGTCAAGGTCCCTCATGTTCTCGGTGTGGGGTATCAGTCGGTCAACCTGATTCTGACCGGAAAGATGGCCCTCGATATCATTGCGGTCGTTCTGGTCTGTAAGCTCGCGGCCACCTCCTTTTCCATCGGGGGCGGTTTTTCAGGCGGGATTTTTGCCCCTTCGCTGGTATTGGGAGCGCTGCTGGGGGAATTTTGGCGTTGCGTGAACCACCTGTTCCCGGAATGGGTTGCGGCCTATCCCGCCTACGGCCTGGTCGGCATGGGGGCCATCGTCAGTGGTGTCACCATAGCGCCGATTACGGCCATTTTTACCATTTTTGAACTGACCTACAATTTCGAAATCATCCTCCCGTTGATAACAAGTTGCATCGCCAGTCTGATTGTCGTCAAGAAATTCTACGGTAATTCCATCTACGAAACCAAGCTGCTAAAAAAAGGAATAAAAATTGTCCGCGGTCACGATGTCAACCTGCTGCGGTCCATCCATGTGACCGAATACATGGACACCGCGTATGAGTGCATCGGAGTATGCACCGGTCTGCTGGATCTGGTTGCCAAAGCGCGTGAAAGCACCTACCCGCACTTTGTGGTTTTGAATGACGGCGATGAACTGGTGGGAATGCTATCCATGCGCGATTTAAAAAACTGCCTGTCGGACATGGCGGATTTGTCCGCCATCGTTGTGGCGGCCGACATCATGACGAAAAACGTTCACTGTCTCGTTCCCGCCGACACACTCGAAACCGCTTTCGAAGCCTTTGAAGGCAAACACATATCGACCCTGCCGATCGTGGATCCGGCAAACAGAAAAAGGGTGCTCGGTATTCTGAAAAAAAGCAATCTGATCCTGGCCTACAATGAAAAAGTCTTGAAAACCAATATTTTTCGAAACCAACGCCGGTAAGCTGCGAATGATATTGACAGGCAAAATCAGTAAGGATTAAATTTGAGATAAGGTGGGAACTTATGAAATTCAAATGTTTTTCCGTCAATACGGTTTTCCACTTGCTACTTTTTGCATAATCCTGAAGCCGACACTTCCCGATCACAGCTGATACGTGTTTTCGTTCATTTCCTGCCGTTGTAACCACAAACAAAGGAGAGAATCATGGACGAGCAAGATTGGCTGGCTATAGGCGTAACTCTTTTTGTTATGGGAGTTATCGGATTGATCCTTTATTTAGGTTTATCGGGAGCTTTCACTCAATGGTGATACCCAAGTTTCGTTGAGAGAGTGGCGATCCTGATGGGCACAGAATGCCAGGTGGGATTCGGCGTATTTTCCTGTCAGAGTGGTGGACCGGTATTCCTTGATGGAGTGAATGGTTTTTCTGCTCAATTTTACCGGCTTTGATTTTGGTGATGTCTGCTCCAGCGGCATTCTACCATTTCTCATAGTCGGCGGCTTTGGCGTATCAAGGGTCACGAATACGCATTCGCCCCTGTCATCGATTTCCATTACAGTCTGACAGGTGGGGCAGATTGTCATTTCCAATTTATCCAGAAGGTCAGATTGTCGACAGAAGGGGCAGGTCATAACGCAATCACACCTGATTCAAATAATTTTCATGCGTGGCAGCAATTTCATTCGGTTTCAATCCACTCAAGGTCCATCCCGATATTGTCGCCAAGCAACTTTAGGTTTTCTTGTTTTGCGAGCCAGGGTGTAAAATTAACCATGCCTATCCGTTTGAAACAGGCTGGGGCTTGGTCGTTTGATTCTGCGCATGTCAGATTGAATCCAGACACTGTTATGAGAGCCTATAGGTACATACGATTTTTTTGGAATCAAACAAACCTGTGCTAACCGGATAGGCATGAAATTAACATCTTCTCTTGGCCAGGTATCTCTCAGCTCAACCTTTTCCAGCAGACCTAACAGCGGTTCCTCTTGCATACCACCCCCATTATTTGCCTATGGATGTCCATTATAGCAAATTTCCATTGTCAATTGGGATACTGAGAACTATCGCTCATAATCCGAATTGTCAACGGCAACCAACCCCTTGACACCAAATGAAATCTGGTTTTATTGGGGGCTTGTGCCATCCTCGGCCAAGGATGTTTTCATCGGCAAAAAACTCATCAACGCCCGCTCCGAAAAGCATCCGGTATTTATTTCTCATCGCCTTTTTTATTTCCAAGTTCAAAGGAGTCTCGCCATGCAAAGATCCGTTGAACTCTGCCAACTCGTCACCCATGCCATCAACTACCCCCACCAGCCACCCGCCATGCGTTGGTGATGATCCCACAAAAGAGGCCACCTCGAACCCTTTCATCAAAAGCCGCGACGGCTATCCGGACCATGACGCGTGGCACGCGTTAAAGGGCCGGCCATGGGATGAAGCATCATAAGCAGGCCCTTTTCGACCTGTCGGACAAACACCGACATCTTCCACCGCCATGCACTGACGCCAAGATCAGACGTCTGCTGATTTACACTGCATCGGCCAGGTCTTAGCATCCATCATAGAGAAGAAAGGACCGCGAAAAGAGGTTCTGATTGTCGACACCAACAGAGATGGCCGCATAGAGGTAGGCGCATGAAAGGAGATCGTCATGGAAACGTTCAACAACATTCTGGTTGTCAGTCGTTCGACCAAAAAATGCATCAAGGTGCTTCAGACCGGCATCGACCTTGCCCGCGGATTCAACGCGAAGCTGCATCTGCTGCACATTGTGCCCGATCCGATCAATTTCGGTGACTGGAATATGCAATCGATGTATTTCGACAGAGAATACGAAAGCATGGTTGCCAACGCGCGCGAGGAACTTGATGCATTGGTAAAGGCTGAAAATGCACAAGGATTGGTGGTCAGCGAATGGGTAAAAGGCGGCGATCCGATCACCGATATCGAAGAGGCGGTCAAAACGGAGAAGGTGGATCTGATCCTTTTACGGGCTCATAAGCAGGGCCGCCTCGAGCATCTCTTTTTCGGCCGAATCAACGATGCCGTCATTCGCAGGCTGCCGGCAACGGTCCTGCTGGTCGATTAAACAACGCACAATCCGGAAACGCCGGCTCGACACCATTGGCCCCCGTGGATCGAGGGGCGATCGAGCAGCGTAACCGGAACCCCACATTTGACCCACTTTTTGCTTCTTGCCCCAGCCTTTTTCATGCAGGCTCGAACGATTCTATATATGGCATTTTAGTGGCACTTTAGGGACGGTCATGTTTTTATGCGTTTATTTTGAATGACTATCCCCATTTCCCCACCCTATAGTATCTCCCCATCTACCCTACCCTGCCCCAATCAGGCGACAGCGAGCCCAGTTCAAATCCAAGGGCGCTGCCATTTTCACAAAAAAAGGCCAGCCGTTTCGGCTGACCTTTTTAATAATTGGTACGCCTGGAGGGATTCGAACCCCCGGCCTACGGATTCGAAGACCAGTGATACCATTGGCAAAAAAACACTTTAATTTCAACAGGCTGTTTTAATGACATTTTTCAGCATGGTTTTTGGTTTCATTTGTTAATGTTTGGAAAAATTTGACCTTGACGGGCACAATTTAGGCACACTTGGGCACAGTCACCTGGCGGGCTGTGCCCTTTATTTATCCTGCTCCCCTACCCTTTCGACCAGCCCCAACTCGTATGTAATTTCCTGGAAAATAATTCCGCCACCAACCCCAAATCGCCAAAACACCGAAATTGTGTGTCGGACCCACCCGGCAGACTGTAATTACGATCTGCCCTGAAAAGCGTCACAAAACACCAAAAAGTGTAAAAGTGTAGTAATTACAACATGTTGCCGATTAAATTCGAACAAGCCAAATCTCGAACTCCAACACACCACCTGCAAATGGAAAATATCGCTAAAACACTCTGAAATTACAATTAATCCTAATTAAAATATGTGCCAATTTGATAACCATCCGGTAATTTTGGCATCATTTTCCTGCAATGTCGGGCTGCTAATGTGCAATCAAACAACGGGATGCCCCTAACAGGGTACCGATAATATACAGCATTTCTTCATCTTTCTCTCCTCCTTGCGACTGGGCTGCCTTCGGGTGGCCCGGTTTCGTTTTGAGGCTCCAGAACACCGGCTAAATAGAACCAGGCCCGAAACGGGCGGTCTGAAAAAAGCGGAACCGGAGCAGAGGGGTGCAAGGAAAGTGTCACGGAGGAGAGGGTGACCACTTGGACATCCGCATGTCCGTTTGCGTTGCTCCGGTGTATCTATAATATAAGAGCTGACCGGCAAGGCAGCAACGGCGACCAAAACAAATAGGCAGAGCCTCGTTAGAGGCCCTGCCCATCTTCACCGCCAAGTCAGCGGTTTGTAATTCTCTGCCTATTTTGTCGAAGCTCTGCCGTTTATCGTGCCCTCAAATCTTGCAGGAGTCACCGGCGACACATCGATTGATAAAGTATCCCAGCGTGATGAGCGTCAGTGTCAGTCCGATCATGGGGCACCTTCCTTTCAATTATCCCGCCACATCAATCCCAGGGTCACAGCCAAGATGGGGGTCCTTGTTTTCGCACTCGAAGTTTTTTTCACGGGTGTCAACGTGTCCGTCTTTATCATCTTTCCAGTAATCCTGAGTTCTATTATCGGCCATGGTATCACCTCAATGGTTGATTGTTTTGTTGGTGTGGTTGATCGTGTTGCTTGATGAAAAGATATGGCATTCTGTGTCTGGGGCAATGTGAGCCGGTTGGTGGGGTGATGGTAGGTGGATGCTATCATCTATAGGTAATCTGTAGTTGAGCCGATATCGTATTGTTGATAAATCCTCACCTTTGAGAATTAAACCGTTTGCATAGCTGAAAAGGATCAATGCGGAATGCGACTATTCGTAACACTTATCAGTCTGGTATCATTGATAATGTTTGCTGGCTATTCTGGGGCAGACACGATTAAATTGAAAAGCGGCCGGACAATCAAAGCCAGCAAATGCTGGGAAAATGGTGACCAGGTTAAATGCAAGGTGCAAGGCGGGGCAACAATAGGTTTTCAGAAAAAGGATGTGGTTTCGGTGCTAAAAGATTTCAAGGTTCCGAAATTACTTCCTCAGAGCTTCAGTTTTGGTGTATGGCAATCAGGTATAACCGTCCATGAAGCAATAAATGCAGCAGAATATAACAATCTACCGTTGCACAGAGATGGTCTTATCTCGGAAAATAAAACATTCGATCCTGCAATGTGCCGACCATATGCCGACTCAGCGACTAAGTTCTATTATGAAGAAAAAATATACGGGAAATGGGCCATAATATATTTGGGTTTCACTCCTTCAGGCAAAAAGCTTTATTCGCTTAATGTTCGATTCCTGAATACAGGGGTATCGAAAGACTCCAAGTTCAGAATTAGTATTGAGGAAAAACTAAAGAAAAAATATGGGGAACCTTTATCCAATAAAAGTAATGAAGAACAGAGATACATTTGGAAAATAAGCGAAATTGCCAGTGTAACCATGCACCCCGGATCGAATTATGTGCTTTTATCATTCTTCGACAACTCCATCGCCAAATCAGTTGAGACAGAATTGTCTAATCAAGTCAACAAAGGTGCTACCGAAAGTCATAAATCAAAATTCTGAATACCTGCACCCACAGAAATCAACCATATCGTCCAAGACCTCCTCGCCAATATGCCGCGAGAGGAAAAGGCCGCCATCTTCAATCAATAAAACGGTGATGGGATCATGATTCGCTCGTATTTTGGAAAACCTGCATGTAGAAGTATTCCCCCACCTTGACCGTCTTCATGGGTACCATTGAAACCCTTTGGATCAGGTCCTCTGGTGAGTACCGATTTTCCATCGCCGGACCAAAAGGTGTCTCTTTCTTTTCTATCTCGACGATTGTCAACTGAGCATCGAATTTTAATAACCGTTTGGCCTCTTGGATAAAATCCGCAAGTGTATTTCTCGGCAAGGAATGGATCACAGTGGAAACGTAGAGATGGTCGGCTGAATGATCTGGGAGTTGGTCAAGTTTGGTTATATCTCCCCTTATGACCTCGATATTGGTGCCTTTGATTTCATCGGCAAGCTTTCCAATGAAATAACTGTCGCGATCAACGGCATAGACCTTACCGGATGCGGATACCGCTTGGGAGAATATCTTTGCCATATATCCAGTACCACATCCGGCATCAATGATCGTCTGTCCTTGTTTAATATTCAGTGAGCTGACAATGAGTTGGGGGTCAACCAAGCCTTCTGTAAATTTTCGCATCGAGAATCGCTTTTTATTTTCCTTGAATCCGGCCCTTTATGGTTGCATCGATTTTTAATCGATCCGCCTCAATTTTTTCCGACAAATTTTAAGATTGCCTTGAACAGCGATGCACTCTGGCTGATCTGCCGATACGCTTCCTCTTTGGTCAGCATCCGGTTTTCCTTTTCCAACTGATACCCAAGTTTCGTTGAAATATTGGCGAGCCTGGCAATTTCGCGGGCAAGATCCGTTTCCGAATCGATTTTGATGGGGTAGATTTCGATCCGGGACAGATTCTTGAGGACCTCATCCTCTATGATGCCATCGGTGGCGATGTGAACCTTTTTGGTGGAGCGATCATGCAGGATGTTATGCAACGGCTGGGACAGATCGCCGACATAATGAGCACAGAACGCGAGGTGGTATTCCGAATACTTTCCGGTTCGGGTGGTGGTTCGGTATTCCCTGATGGATTGAATGATAGCCCCATATAGGTGTCCCGGCGTATCGTTCGGATCATTGTAACGGGATGCTTGTTCAAGGACCATTTCAGGAGTGACGATTGTTCCCGGCGGATTATTCGAGAAGTGATTTTTCTGCTCAATTTTACCGGCTTTGATTTTGGTGATATCCGCCCCGGCGGCGTTGTACCATTTCGCATAGCCGGCAGCTTTGGCGATGGCGAGATGGGTTTCATCATGCCAGGCCCAGGCAGGACCATTTAATGAGATGAATATAGCCAGAGCGGCCAGAAATTTGGTCCACGTTTTCATCAGTGCATCCCATAGCTCCCCATCATGGCCCTCAAAAATAAACTACTAAAAAACAGCCAGAATACGGATGAAATCAATCCCATGATCAACATGGCCGGAATTGATGCGAAGGCCAGTTTGATAATCAGGATAACCATTTTTCCAAATGGCATCGTGACATCAAAGAGATTTACACCGCTCGTCATTCGCTCTTTGATGTCCTCCAACTGCTCGTAAATGTCCTCCAAGCTGGCCCTGTCTTGAGACCCTCCCAAACCTGTTTTGATGCCCCCGCTATCCTGGAATTTCGAATTCTCGTCAGGAGGGAAATTGGGTGGTGCCTTGTAATCGGTGCCATCATCAGGAACCCATTGGATTTCGAACCCACAATACTTGCATCTATCCGCATAAGCACTATTCATTTTCTTGCACTTGGGGCACTCTTTCATATCGCCTTCCCAAAAAAATCATCATGTTAATGGTATGTGGAGTTGAAGATGGCTCCGCAGCACATGCACGAATTTCGCTTCTCCGGCTGAATCAGCCTGCATTCCGTACACACCTGCCCATGTAACGGCATCCTTGGCATATCGGAATTTACGAAAACGCATTCGCTCCGGTTATCGATTTCCATGACAGTCTGACAGGTGGGGCAGATTGTGAATTCAGAGATGTCCCGCAGGTCAGATTGTCGGCAGAAGGGGCAGATCATAAAATCGAATAGGTCTACAAATTCCATTATGGCACGCTATTCGGTTTCAGGAAAAGTGGTGGAGCTTTGGGATTGGTGTCCAGAGCATTATCCTCAATACCTCGAATTGTCAACGACAACCAACCCCTTGACACTAAATGAAATCTTTGCGAACGTGAATAAGTCCTACCT
>NZ_BBCC01000143.1 GCF_001311845.1 Desulfosarcina cetonica JCM 12296
CTTGCGGGTGATCATGGCCGCCGGGAAGTTCCACGGGGTGATCGCGGCGCAGACGCCCACGGGCTGGCGGATGACCAAAATACGCTGATCCGCGGCGGCGGCGGGAATGGTGTCGCCGTAAACCCGTTTGGCTTCCTCGGCAAACCACTGCACAAAGGATGCGGCATAGGCGATTTCACCCCGGGCCTCGGTCAGGGGTTTGCCCTGCTCGGTGGTGAGGATCACGGCCAGATCCTCCTGGTGGGCCATCATCAGGTCGTACCATTTCAGCAGAAGGACCGCGCGCTGCTTGGCCGGCAGATTTCGCCAATCGCTGAAGGCGCGGGCGGCTGCCTCAATGGCCATGCGCGTTTCCAAGGCCGACAGCGAGGGTACGCTGCCCACCACCCTGCCGTCGGCCGGGTTGGTGACGCTGATCGTGCTGCCCGATGGGGCCGCGATCCACTGCCCGTCCACCCACGCCTGTTGGCGCAACAAGCCACTGTCGCTAAGTGTTTTCATCGTTTCTGGACTCCCTTGGGTTGTATTGTATTAATATAAGCATAATGGCTAAAGATAATCGAGTCGCTCTCCTTGGCAAGCGGACGGCAACGGCCCGCGCGGGTGCGCCGCTTCCGGCAGGCGGGCCTATTTCAGGAAAAAGCCCTTTTTTCCAGGAATGCCTTCATGTGCGGCCGGATGATGCGGCTGTTGAACTCGGCCATCTGAGCGGTCCAGGTCTCGTCCCGCAGGTTGCTGTTGCGATGGAGGTAGTAGTGGTTGGTGACCCGGTCATAGGCCTCGAGGCACTGGCGATCGTGGTTTTCGGGATAGCGATCGGTCACCAGCACGGCCTTCACCGGCAGGCGCGGCTTGGGGGGCGGGTCGTGGGCCGGCCAACCCAGGCACATGCCGAAGACCGGGTAGGCCTGATCGGGGATTTCCAGGAGATTGCAGACCGTTTGGGGATCGTTGCGGATGCCACCGATAAAGACCCCGCCCATGCCTAGGGATTCGGCGGCCAGGAGGACATTCTGGGCCAACAGGGCCGCATCTACGGTGGCGGTGACGAACTGCTCGGCCCAGCCGGTTTGCATGGTGGCGGCGTGCATGTCGCAGGCGGTTTCCAGTCGGCTGAGGTCGGCGCAGAATACGAGAAAGACCGGGGCTTTCTCCACCCACGCCTGGGGTCCGGCCAACTGGGCGATCGCCTTGCGCTTGGCCGCGTCCCTGACCTGAATCACCGTGTAGGCCTGAACAAAATGGGAGGTTGCCGCGCACTGGGCCGCCGCGATGATCGTTTCCAGGGTGGCTTCATCCACCGCGCGGTCGCTGAACTTGCGGATGGAGCGATGGGCGCGCATCAGATCGATGGTGGCGTTCATGATTTACTCGCTTTCGGTTGGGGATGCGGGGTGGGCCACAGGCGCCGCCGGCGGCCGGGAGACCCCCGGCCAGGCGTTCGGCCGCCGGATCGTCCACGCTGCGCAGGTGCAGATCCGCTGGGGAAAGGGGATTTCGATATCTTCAAGGCGGAAGCGGCGGTCGATCTCGCGGATCAGGGCGCTCTGGACAATGCGGCGTTCGTTGAAATCGGCGATCCAGATCCGTAGCTGGAAATCGAGGGAACTATCGCCAAAATTGAGGAACAGCACCATGGGCGCGGGATCTTTCAGCACTTTTGGATTCTCGGTGGCCACGGCGGTGAGAATGCGGATGACCGCTTCCACATCCGAACCGTAGGCCACACCGACGGGAATGCGCAAACGCATGCTGCGATCGCCCAGGGTCCAGTTGGTCACCTGGCTTGAAATCAGATCCCCATTGGGGACGACGATTTCGGCGCGGTCGAAGGTCAGCACCGTGGTCGCGCGCAACCCCAGGTTGGTGACGCGCCCTTGCTGGCCGTCGCTGAGCTGGATCACGTCGCCGACCTTGATGGGGCGTTCAAAAAGCAGGATCAGGCCCGAGACGAAGTTGTTGACAATGGTCTGCATGCCAAAGCCGATGCCGACACCCAGGCACCGCCGATGATGGTGATGTTCTTCAGTTCGAAGCCCATGCTCGACAAGGCGATGAGAAAACCCACCAGCACCAGGGCGTAATGCATCAGGCGCACGATGGAGAGCCGTGCGCCGGTGGCCTCCATCTGGCCCCGGCTGAGTACGTTTTCCATCAGGAGCCCCTGCAAAAACCAGGAGAGAACGAAGGCGCCGTAGAGGATGATGCCGGCCAAGAGAACGAGGCCCACGGTGATCTGGCCGCCATCGGTGGTAAAGCCGAAGGCGAGGATATCGTGAATGGCATCCACCGGAATGGCGTAGATTTTCCAGGCCACCAGCAGGTTGGCGGCGACGAAGAAGCCGATCAGCACGTTGGTCACCCAGACGGCCCGGGCAAGAATGATGTTGGCGCTTTTGCGCAGAAAGGTCAAATGGCCCATGGGAAACCACTCGGCGGCCAGTTCGAGCATGACCCGGGCCAACCGGACGATGACCCATCCCATGATCAGCAACATGGCCGTGCGGATGGCGCTGTCCATGAGTTGTGCCGAGAAGCCGCCCAATCCGATGGTGTCGGCCAGCGTGATGACCACAAATACCAAGGTGACCAGTCGCAGCATCCAGAGGTGCCACATGGGCGTCCCCTCAATTCGTCGTTTGCGCGTCCGCCAACCGTAGTAAACGGCTCCCGACACGGTCCACACCAGGATGAAAAGTCGTAAAAGGGCCAGTGGCACCCCCAGGATCAGCAGCAATTGAAAGCAGATCATCACCGCCACCAGAATGTAGATGGCCCGTTTGATCCAGGCTTCCCGTACGAAGGCGGTCATCAGGCGAGCCGTCGCCACGCCGGCCAGGGTCTGGATCAACATCCGCCAGAGGGTTGGCGGTGAACCGTAAAGGAAGGTCAGGCTGAACACCGGGACCAGCAGTGCCACGGAAATGGTTCGTTTGCCAAGAAAGTAGCGACCGGGATGGCTGAGCAGTTTTGAACGATGCTGTCTCAACAAGCCCAGCAGGCCGGCAAAAACGATGGCCTGCAAAACGATGACCCACCCTTTGTCCTTGAAAAAGCCGGAGAGGTTGAACGGCAACGGCCTGACGAGTTTGCCGGGGTCGTGGAGCAGGTCGATCAGCTGTCGCAGGTAGGCCAGGGAGAAGATGACCGGCGTATCGCTACGCAGGCTGCCGCCGCGTTGTTGGCTCATGATGGTATCCACGCGGTCCTGCAGGGTGTCGATACGGGCCTTGATATCGCCGGCTTTCTGTTGCACGGTGAGCATGGGCTCGAGCTTGTCGGTCAACAGGGCCAAGGCCTCGTTGATATCGCTGCCGGCCCGGGAAAAAGCCTCCTTCACGCTCTCCAGGGAGAGATCGGCGGCCAGTTGCTCGCGCCACCGGTGCCAGCGGTTCTTTTCGTCGGTCCACGCGCGGCGGTCCGTTTCCACCTCCTTGATCGTGCCGTTGAGGGCGGTCGAGACCTGGTCGACCGTATCGTTAAGCTCACGCAGCGCGCCTTTTATCCCGGCCAACTGCTGATAACTCTGCAGGTCGTCAGATTTGAAGTTTTCCAATTGGGATTCGAACTGGCCGGTCCGCTTTTTCGCCGTGCCGAGCTGCTCGTCCAGCTTTTTGAGGCCGTCGATGGTGGCGATTTTGGTTTTCAGCGTCGTCAGCCGCTGGGACAGGCTGCCGGCCTGGTAAACGACCGCTGAAAGGCTGATCGGTTCGGGCGCGGGTGCCGGCGGCGCGCTTTTCCCGGTGGTGGCGTTTTCCTGGCCGCGGGCCGGCTCCGCAGCGGGTCCGTAAACGATCCCCAGGATCAGCAGACAGCCGATAATCGGCATCCATATCCGTTTGGTAATGGTCATAATCCGTGTCATCCTGCGTTGATGGTCGATGTAGCATTCAAGATAATGTTTTTGGGCTGCGTTATCGGTCGTCGCGGTATTGGTTATACCGCTTCCTCCTTTTGGCCTTACCAAAAACATTATCTTAAATACGATAGCATCGTGGTGTGATCCGTTTCAGATTCGGGGGCGAATCATATATCAGGCGGCTGGCGGAATCAATGCCGTGGAGGCCATGCCACTGGGCAATCGGACTCACCTATCGGCGGTGGCATTCAAATAGAGGTGGGAAAGGATTATTTGCGATAAACTTCACGTCGGTGGGCCATGCGAACTACCAAAACCAATAATCGATCGTCTTCGATTCTGCAAACAATTCGATAGTCTCCAACGCGGTAGCGCCAGAATTGACTCAATACCCCTCTAAGGGCTTTCCCCAAGCTACGAGGATTCTCAGAGGACGCAATTCTTTCGCGTAAATATTGAACAATGCGCTTTGCGGACGGACGGTCGATTTTAGTCAGCTGCTTTTCAGCTTCCGGTGTGAATTCAATCCGCCAAGCCAAGGTCGCGCTCTACTTGCTCAAGAGGTTTGGCCGATTTGCCGCTTTTAAGAAAGTTTTCATATGCGGTCTCGGCGAGATACGCGTCTTCCATGTCCTCTATGACTCTTTCCAGGGCCTCACGCACATAAAAACTTTTTGGCCGTTTTGTTGCCAGTGCAAGCGCATTTAATCTTTTTTCTAAATTTTCAGGTAGTCTTACCGTAAGCATATATCCTTGCCTTCGAATAGATCGTATATTTGTAATACAGGTATTACAAATATATTGCGGTGTCAATGCAGAGGTTTGGTATCTGTATCGAAGCTTTCGCAAATCTGGGTTGAATGGATCGTGGCTATCTGTAATCCGGAAGGGCTGACATCGCTATCCCAGAATTTCGAATAGGGTAACGCATAAAATCATCTCCCCCTGATTCTTGTCCCTGATTCCCACAGCGGTCACCCACCATGCGTTACCTGGGAATTACCGATAAGGAGATCGGTAAAAAGGTGCTGTTGAATGACATCGGATTGATTTCGACAACCATCAAGAGTATGATTAAATCATACTTAAACAGAGGCTTGATTATGCAAACAGAAAAAGCAGAACGAATCACCATCACTTTGCCGCCGGACATGTTAGCATCGATTAAAGAGAAAGTCCGCTCTGGTAATTATAGTTCGACCAGTGAAGTTATCAGGGAGGCCATGCGGCTATGGCAACAAAAGGACGAAGAACGGCAGGTAAGGCTTGCCTTAATCCGTGAACGATTGACACGGTCAACGCGAAGCGGTGAACCGGTTCCACTCGATGCGGCTTTCAAACAAATCGAAAAGCAGCACAATACAAGAATGGAACAGGAAGCTGATGAAGAAATATGACGTCTATAGATGAGATTGTTTTTCCGGTCGGGTTCATAAAGCCGGGAAAAAGGCGGCGTTCATTTGCGGACGCCGCCTTTTCGGGTCTTATAAGAAGGCCGCTATCTATCAGCCGGCGAGATACTTTTCAATCTTTTCAAAATAGCCATCTATGGCGGTCTTGAAACTGCCAATATTGCTTTTCTCCTCTTGATTTTGCATTGCAATAATTAACGCGCAAACTGTTTATAGCTTAATAATAAGCGTATTGATCTGGGCTGTCAATGAAAAAATTGTGCACTGCACAATTTTTGCGGGTGGGGGATAAGACACTGACGAAAAACGATGTGGCGGAACGGGTGGCGGCCGGCACCGGCTGGGGTCCCTAATATTTGTCTAACAAAAGAAATTTATAGGATTGTCGCTTGGTTGTAAAACTGCCTGTCATGGAGAAGATATGTCAGCAAAATCAAAAGTCCTTTTCATTTGCCAGCATAACAGCGGACGTAGTCAGATTGCCGAAGCTTATCTTAAAGAATTTTATGGCGACCATTTTGAAATCTGCAGTGCGGGTTTAGCGCCCGCCAACGAAATCAACCCCTTGGTTATCGACGTCATGGCAGAAGTGGGCATTGATTTGAAGGGGAAAAAGCCCCAGAGTGTTTTTGAATTGTTCAAGCAAGGCAACCTCTATGATCATGTCATTACCGTCTGTCATGATTCGGAGTCAAAATGCCCTATTTTCCCGGGGATTACAAAACGATGGCACTGGCCATTTCCGGATCCCGCTGCCGTTGAGGGAAGCGAATCCGAAAAATTAGAGGCGGTTCGAAAAATACGAGATCTCATCAAGGAATGGCTAATGGATCCACCCGATGGCACCATAAACTTTAACGCCTTGATAACATAACAAGATCTGTTGGCTCTTCCGGGAGCGTGGTGCGACGGGATCTTTCGTCGATCTACTCGGTCAGCCCCATCTTCCGCTTCAGTGCCAAAAGGTCCTCGTTGGGTGCGGACGCCGATTTCTGGGCAAGCAGCCGGTCCGCCGCATCCATGTCGGACGGCCGGTCGGCAATTTCTCCAAAGGCCTGGGCCGTGGATTCGTCCTCGTCAACCTTCTGCTTCATTCTTTCCAGCATGGCAATGGTACCGGAGGGATCGACACCGGCCAGTTGTCGATTGATCTTCTTCATCGAGTCGGCCGTCTTGGCCCGGGCCTTGAGCGTTATCAGTTCGTTCTCGAACGTCTTGATCTTGTGTTCGAGATCGTCCACCTGGGCTTGCAGCCGTTCGGCCAACTTTTTCTGGGTGTTGTAGTCGGCCAGCGCTCTTTCGGCGTTGGTTTCCGCAGCTTTTTTTTGATCGAGCATCTTCATTGCCAGTTGTTCGGCCTGCGCCTTGTCGATTTCCCCTTTTTCCGCTGCGCTGACGAGCGCCATGCTTTCTTCTCGCAGGTCTGCGCCTCTGCTTCATAGCCGTTTTTCTGGCGGTCGAGGCGGATTACCAGTGCCCGCACTTCGCCCAGGCTCTTGATCGCCGCCTGCAGGTTGGTTTTCAGGTCCCGAATGCCCTGTTCCGTCATTCGGATGGGATCTTCCAGTTTGTCGACGGCTGCGTTTGCTTCAGCCTGCCCGATCTTAAAGAGTCGTGTCAGTAAACCCATCGTTCATCTCCCTTCGCGTATGGCTGCGCGGTTGCGATTGCTGAGGCGTACAAGGTCGTCGCCATATTCGGCCAATGCCAGTTCCAGGGCCTTGATGGACCCCTCCAGTTCGTTGCGATCCAGATTGGCGAGTTGGAGCGTGTCTCTCCAGAGGATCGTTTCCTGCTCGGGATCCAGCACGAAAGCGCCATGGATCAGGTAGCGGTTCATTTTCAGAAGTTCGAAAAAGCAGGTTTCGCGATCCGCGGGCACGGCCATGATCGGCTGTTCCATCACCAGGATTGGCTCCTCGCAATCGATGACCAGGTGATGAATGCCCAGATCCGGGTTGTCCGCCACAACCAGCTCCTCCTCCGGATTCTCCGAGGTTATCTCGATGCCCATGTCGAGAAGGAAGCCTTTCACCTTTTCAAAAGTTGTCTGCATCGTATGTTCTCCTGTTTACGGAAACTGCGTCTATTTTTTGAAGACCCGCACGTCGGAGGGGGCCATCGAGCAGCCCAGCATCATCTGGATATACCCCCCATGGGGATCCCCCTCGCCGCCCAGTTCAAGGATAAGCAGTTCGGGATTGTCGGTCGGGTCGGCCGTGAGGTATTCGACGATGGTGGCCAGGGAGGGGGCCGCGCCCGGTTCGCTGGGCAGTTCGGTGCAGGTGCCGTACTGGGCGCCGAACGGTTTTACATGGTAGCGGGTCTGTGTCGCCGGGCCCTGGTTGCCGGGCCCCTGATCGATATCGATGCGGTCCGTGAATTTGAGGTCGTTGTATTTCGCCTGCCAGTCCGGACCCGGGTCCTCGAAAAGCCAGTACATCTCCGCGGCGATCAGGTCCGCCCGGTTGCCGGCGGGGAATTCCGGAACTTCGAAATAGATTCTGAGATCGACCGCCTGGCCGGCGATTTTAACCATGAGCCATACGTCGTCGGCGCCTTCGAGCCTTAGCAACATCCATTCGGCGAGGTCGTTCAGCGATTTGACCCGCAGGATCCGCTTGACCTCGTAGTTGAGTCCGCCGTCACCGTCCAGGCCTTGCCGCACGGCTTCCACAAGGGCCTGGGCATCGCTCAGCACCACGATGCTTCCCGGTTGGACATCACGCCAGAAATCCGGGTTCAATACTTCTGCCATCTCGTTATCTCCTGTTCTGCAAGGGGCCGGCGTAGGCCCGGCCCGGCCGCGGGCGGCATCGGCTCAGAAGTTCCTTCTGATAGTGAACAGCCGCGAGGCGGCGTAAACAATCAACGCCAGGAACAGCAGGGCGCCCATGGTGCTGGAGAATCCCCAGCCGCCATTGGATGACGACAGCAGTGTCGCGCCATAATAGTATCCCTGGTTGCGCATGAGCGTGTTCGTCATGAGCGCATCACCCAGGACGCTGTAAAGCACCCAACGGCCCAGGGACGGGTTGTAATAGCCGTATCCGCCGAGTCCGGGCCGGTATTCCACCGGGTATCGGGATCCATTCGGGCCGGTGGTGTAGGGGGGGATATACGCCGGCCGGCTGGCTGGCCGGGAACTGAAGTGGTTCTGGAAGTTTCTCCGGTTTTTTGCTCGAATGCCTTCAGCGCCGCCCCTCGGTTCGAGAAGGCGGTTCCGCGGGTTCTGGCTCGCTCGAAAAGCGCCTTGTCCGCCTTGCTCATTGTCGCTCCGCCGGTACCGAGGCCGAACCGGGAAGAACTTCCCCATGCGGAAAAGCCGCGCCGTCCCGAAGTTCTCAACCCGGATGATCGACTTGCCCCACCCCAGGAAAACCCTCTCGAAAAAAGAGAAGACCCACTCCGCGAGGGCATATGGAAGCGACTGCCGCCGCCAAAGGATCGGATGCCGCCGCCGAAGCCCCGGGCAAAGCCCGGGCTGCCGGACAGGGCGACAAAAATCAGCGGCACCAAGAGAAGGATGATGGCCTTGGCGAATTTTCCTGGTCTGACAAACATGGGCGACTCCTAGAAGGCCAGCAGTATGGCAATGGCTGAAAATGTGGCGGCAACCACGGCGGCCGCCGCCATGTTACCGTCCCTGGCGATTTCTTGATCCAGCGGCGAGGCGGGCAGCAGTACCTTGTCGGCGGCGTAGCGCCCCGTGCAAAGAAGGACGGTTCCGAGGGTTGCGTAGACCGCCACGGTTACCAATTCGCCCAGAATGTCGCTCGACGCGCCGGCCAGGGCCAGCCTGGCCACGGCCCCCTGGGCGGCCAGAAAGAAACCGAAACAGATGCCGGCGGCGACGTTGTCTTCCTCGATCACCGCCTGCACGTCATAATGGGAAATGAGCTGAAAGACCCGACCGCCGATGATCAGGATGATCTGGCCCACCACCCAGTAGATGATGACGTCCCGCAGCATGAGCAGTACCGATGCGCTTTCACCGGTCAAGATGCCGTTGATCATCAGCCCGGTGGCGAGAAAACTGCCGAGGTAGACGAAAGCGGTGCCGGCATTGCGGTCGTCGATGATTTCTTTCTTGTCGTCGAACCGGTAGAGGATAAAGCGATCGTTCACGAACGTGCCGAGTCGCATCAGTACGATGGCCACCAGCGAGTTGATGGCGATGCCGATCAGGGCGTTGGCGGGATCTGTGCCGACCCCGGAAAGCGTCCCGGTCAGGGCGATGGTCAGCCCGACGATATAGCCGGCAAAGTAAATGCCGAAGGCCGGGTTGTCACGATCGGTGAGTTCCTTGTCAAAATCAAAGGGTTCACCACTGGCGCGGGTGTACCGCAAGGTTTTCCTGAACAGCAGGATCCCCAGCAACAGCAGGAGAAGCAGGATGGCGAAGTAGGGCATCCTGGCAAAAAAGTGAGCAAATGGTTGTTGCAGTGTCTGCATGGTTGACTCCGTCAAATTGTCGCTTTCATTGGTTTCTCCTTTGATTTACGCGCGTTTTATTGTTCTATATCCTTTTTCATGGCCTCGTACTGGTCCCTGTCGAGCTCCCCACTGGCGTAGCGTCGCTTCAGCACATCCATCGCATTGGGCGGTGGCGGGAGCTGACCGCGGGAAGAGGATTGACCAGAGAAGACGCCCGAGACCGCCAGGACGATGGCGGCAATAATCACCACCCAAAAAAGAAGCATGAAAATTCCCATGTATCCACCTCCGTAGCCGCCCATCATCGATTGGTACGGCATATACCATCCACCACCGCCATAGCCGAACCAGCGGTGCTGATCGTAGAGAAACCAGATAGCGCCAACAATGAGGGCTACGGAGATGCCCAGACTCATCAGTGTGCTCGTTTTTCTGTTCATTGAATTTCTCCCTTAAACACGCTCACACGGTGTCAGGGGCGGCACGTGACGGCCGCCCCGCCAACCGGATGTAATGTTTACCTGCCATCGTCGTCCGGTAAAATCTTACGGAGTTCAAGCTGATGTTGCAGGATTTTCTGATCCAATTCGCTTCGCAGTTTGGAAATCTCATTCTGCAGTTTGAGTGCCTTGGCCTGGTCGGGGTTTGGGCTGTTCAACTCGCGGTTCAAGGCGAACTGCTTGCTATAGATCTCCTGGTGCAGGTCGCTCGTTGCATTGTAAAATTGTTCTTGTGAGGCTTGGTATTTGTCGGCCTGTTCCGGTGACAGATTGCGCCAATGATTGCCACCATTGGCGTAAGGTCCGTAGCCGGGCCCCATCATGTAGCCGCCATAGCCGTACCCCATCATTCCGGGTCCCATCCCATAGCCGCCATAGCCACCCCCCATCATTCCGGTCCCATCCCATACCCAGCATAACCGCCTCCCATCATGCCCGGTCCCATCATATGGCCGCCATACCCGCCCCCATACCCGCCATGGGCGAAAGCGATGCCAGCCGTGGCGACAACAAAGGCGATGGCAAGGATAACGATGCCCGATCGGTTCTTTTTCATGTTCATGGCGCTAACTCCTTTAATTGTGGTAAATGGATCGCGCCGCAGTCAGCGGCACTGCTCTACTGCCACGATCCCCTATCAAGCCGCATGCCATGACGAGAAGAACAAACTGTAATGAACGATAACAACCTGTTTTATTTAGATATATTTTATTTGTGAAGAATGAGCGGAGGTAGATCCACCGTGAATGGTGGAAGAACGGGTGTGTAAAAACAACTCAGTTGGGTAGGGGGTTTTTCGGTGGGCGAGTAAAAAATACCCACCACCGTTAAGGCAATGGGCCGCGGGGAGCTATTCGATGTTGTAGCGCTTCAGTTTGTTGTGCAGTGTCTTGCGCGTGATGCCCAGCCGGCGGGCGGCCTCGCTCTTGTTGCCGTCCGTTGCCGCCAGCGTCGCCAGGATGGCTTCCTTCTCGATGGCCTCCAAGGACCGGGTGCCATTGATGGCAGATGCTGCCGTGAGGTCTTGGCCGCCGTCGCTGTTGACCATATTCAGCGGCAGCTGCTTTTCGGTAATGTGATCGCCGGTCAGCAGGATCACCGCCCGCTCGACCGCATTTTCCAGTTCCCTGACATTTCCCGGCCAATCGTACTTGAGAAGCATATCCATGGCCATGGGGGAGAACCCTTTCACCGATTTGCGGTTCTTGTCGGCATACTTTTTCAGGAAATGATCGGCCAGCAGGGGGATGTCTTCGCGGCGTTCGCGCAGGGGCGGCACGTCGACCGGCATGACATTCAGCCGGTAAAAAAGATCTTCCCGGAAGCGGCCCTCGGCCACTTCGATGGCCAGGTTGCGGTGGGTGGCGGTAACAATGCGCACGTCCACCTGGATGACCTCCTCGCCGCCCACCCGCTGGATCTCCTTCTGCTGAAGCACGCGCAGGAGCTTGGCCTGCATGGCCGGCGATGTCTCCCCGATTTCATCCAGGAATATCGTGCCGTGATGGGCCTGCATGAAAAGCCCCTCGCGTCGTTTGTCGGCGCCGGTGAAGGCGCCTTTTTCATGGCCGAAGAGTTCGGATTCCAGCAGGGTTTCGCTCAAGGCGGCGCAGTTGACGATGACCAGGGCGTGGTCCCTGCGGGGGCTGTTGCGGTGCAGGGACCGGGCGATCAGCTCCTTGCCCGTGCCGCTCTCCCCGTTGATCAGCACCGTGGCGTCCGAGGGCGCGACCATGGCCAGCATGTCCATCAGGGCCTTCATCGCCTGACTGTGGCCGATGATGTTGGGGGCGTCCAGGTCGCCGCCCAGCTGTTCGCGCAGCCGTTCGTTTTCTGCCTTGAGTCCGGCGTGTTCCCCGGCGCGTTGGATGGTCAGTTTGAGGAGATCGAAATCCAGCGGCTTGACCAGGTAGTCGTAGGCGCCCTTTTTCAGCGCATCGATGGCCGACGCCACGGACGAATAGGCGGTCATGATAATCACCGGAATCACCGGGTTGTAGGCTTTGATCTGCGCCAGGGCTTCGATGCCGCTCACCCTGGCCATGCGGATGTCCATCAGGATCAGGTCGAACGATTCGGTCTTGACCCGGTTGATGGCCGTGTCGCCGTCGTCGGCCGTTTCGGTGGCGTACCCCCAGCTGCCGATGATGGTTTTGAGGGTGATCAGATGGCCGGGATCGTCGTCCACGATCAGGATGCGGGTCGGTCTGTCCGTCTTCATGGTCAGTCCTGTCTTCTCATGCACGGGCATCCGGGGGGCACGGAAGTTCGATCGTCATGCAGGTGCCTTTCCCGGGCCGGCTCTCGGCCCGCACATAACCGTGGTGCGCCTCGACGATTTTCTGCACGATGGCAAGCCCCAATCCGGTGCCGTTGCCCTTGGTGGTGAAGTAGGGATCGAAAATCTTGCCCAGATCCGCCGGTGCGATTCCCGCGCCGGTATCGCCGACGGCGATAACCAGGGTCCGGTCCGTTTCCTTACGGCACTGAACGCTCAGCACCCCGCCATTTTTCATGGCCTCGATGGCGTTCAGGTAGAGGTTGAGCAGGCATTGGCTGATGCGATCCGGATCGATATCCACCGGGCAGACATTGTCGGCAATTTCCAGATCGATCCGGACCTGCCGATTGGCCGCGTCCGCTTGAACCAGTTGGATGGAGCGGTCCAAGAGCGGTTTGACGTCCGTTGTCCGGGACTTGATATCGGTGGGCCGCGCAAGGTCGAGCAGCTCGGAAACGGCCCGGTTGAGCCGCTCCACCTCCTGGATCATCACCCCGGCGGCGGTCTTGGCGTCACTGTTCTCGGCGAACTGGGACGCGAAAAACGACGCCAGGCCCTTGATGGAACTCAAGGGATTGCGGATTTCATGGGCCACGCCGGCTGCCAGGCCGCCCAGGGCGGCCAATTTTTCCTGGCGTCGAATCTCGGCCTCCAGGCGCCGCACATCACGCAAGTCCCGCAAGATCAGCACCCGTCCCACGAATTCGCCGATCTCATTGGTGATGCGGGCGGTGCTGATGCTCAGCGGCACGGTCCGGCCATTGGAAAAGGTGCACTCCATTTCCTTTTCGTGGATGGCTTTCCCGCCGGCCAGCAGTGAGGTGAGATCCTGCAAGTGAGCGGGCAGGAGAACGTCCACGGCCTTGCCGATGACTTCAATGGCCGGAAGGCCGGTTATCCCTTCGGCGGCGGCATTGAAGAAGGTAATGCGTTCCCCGGCGTCGGTGGCGACAAGACCCACCGGCAGACGGGCGACCAGTTTTTCGGCGAAGGCGCTGGTGTCCTGCAGCGTGCGCCGGGTCGAGCGGTAACTGTACATCCAGAACAGGGAGACGAATCCGCCGAATCCCGCCAACAGCAGGATCACCGACATGACCACGGTCATGCGCGAATCCTCCCGCATCGCGGCTTCAAGCGGGGTGATGTCCAGGCCGGCGACGATCAACAGCTGCTGACGCTTATCCGGCGCGAACCAGTCATCCGGCGGTGCCGGCCGCATCATTCGGCGGGAATGCATCATGCGCCGCATCGGGTTGTCGTCCGACCACAGGGGGCGGAAATGGCGATGGACCTCGAACACCTGCCGGTGATTCCCCCGATCGACGATTTCCCAGTTCTCCACAAGGTCCGGCCCCAAATGGACGAGTTTGCCGCTCCTGCGAAACGGTTCGCCGATTTTTGAAGGATCGCTATCGGCGACGATGATGCCATTTTGATCCACCACCGCCATGTAAAGCACGTCGGGCAGCCGTCCGGTTTCCTCGAGCAGTCGTTGGATCTCGCGACCGCCCCACATCATGCCGGTCATGCCGGTTCGTGCGCCGGCCTCCACGGCACGAATCAGCGCCGCCCCCTTGGCGCGCATCAGGTCCGTCATGTAGCGCTGTTCCCGGCTCGTGTTCTGAACGGCGAACACAACCACGACAATCAGGAGAATGATCGTCGATCCAAGGATGATCCATGGTGACGTTTGCAGCCCGCCTTGCAGGCCGGCTGACGGTTTCGTTTTCATTGATTTCAACGACTCATGTCTGGCATCGGCCGCTGGCTTAAGAGCGCCTGAACCTCGGCAATGCTTCCGGCGGTCAAAAGTGTGCGGGCATAGGCCTGGCACGGTTCCAGGGCCAGACTGGCGATCAGCCGGCGCACGATGGGCATGAACTGGGGGTCGATACTCAACCGACGCATGCCGATGCCCAGCAGGAAGGGGATCATGGCCGTGTCATGGGCCATCTCGCCGCAGATGCTGATGGGTTTTCGATGGGCGACGGCTACCTGCACCACCCGATTCAAGGCTCGCAGCACCGAGGGGTGCTCGGGGCGGTAGTAGTTGGCCACCTGCTTGTTGGCACGATCGACGCCCAACATGTACTGCACGAAGTCGTTGGTGCCGATGGCGAAAAAATCCGCCTCGGTGGCAAATTCCGGCATGGTTTCGACCACCGCGGGCAGCTCCACCATCATGCCGATGGCCGGGTGATCGTGATGCTCCAGCCCCTCGGCGCGCAGCTGGTCGATACAGTCGTTGACCACCTGGCGTGCCTTTTTGAAATCATCCAGGGAGGAGATCAGGGGAAACATGATCGCCGGCGTCCGGCTGCCGGTGGCGGCCCTCAGGATGGCGCGGACCTGCTGCTCGAAAATATCCCGATAGGCCAGGGTGAATCGGATCGAACGCAACCCCAGCTCCGGGTTGGTTTCGATGTCCGCGTCGGCGTAGGCCGGGGTTTTCTCACCACCGATGTCCAGGGTGCGGAAGACCACCGGTTTGCCGGCCATGGACTCCACCACCCGGCGGTAGACCAGGTACTGCTCGGTCTCGGAGGGGAACGAGGGCCGAATGAGAAAGGGGAATTCGGTACGGTAGAGGCCGATGCCCGCCGCGCCCATCTGGCTGGCCAGGGGCAGCTCGGCCAAAAGGTTGATGTTGGCAAACAGATGAATTTTGGTGCCGTCCAGGGTGCGCGTGGGCCCGGTCGGTTGGGCTTCGGGCTGAACGGCCACCTGCTGGCCGGCGCGGTTGCGGGCGTCGAAACGATCGATGATCGTCTGGGATGGATCCACGTAGACGTTGCCCACGTCACCATCGATCAGGACCGGCGTGCCCTCGGAAAGGTGAACCAGGTCGGGGCACTGCACCACCACCATGGGAATTTTCAGGGATCGCGAAATGATGGACACATGGGAGGTGACACCGCCGTTGGCCAGCACGATGCCGGCCACCGACTCGGCGGCCAGTTTGAGCAGCTCCGAGGGGTAGAGTTCGCGGGCGATGACCACCTTGCCGCCGCTGTTGCCGTTCGGGTCCGTTGCCGGCGGGTTCAGGTTGCTGAGCAGGCGACCGGCCAGGTCTTCGATGTCGCTGACCTTTTCACGGATGTAGGGGTGAGGGCTTTCGCCGAACAGCCGGATGTACTGGCCGGCGATTTCCCGGATCGCCTGGGTGGCCGGCATGCCGCCTTCTATCTGTTCGATCATGCGGTCGATGAACTTAGGATCCTTGAGCATCATGAAATGGGCGGCGAAGATCAGCGAGGCGCTTTCCGGCAGTTGTTCGACACATCGCTGCTGAAGGCTTTCCAGCTGCTCGGCGGTCTGGCGGATGGCCCGGCGGAAATCGGCCATGCCGCCGCTCTCGGCTTCACCGGGAACGGCGATCAGGCGCGCGTGACTCTTGCCCCACACCGTTGCCCGGCCGAAGGCGAAGCCGCCCGAGGCGCGCTGCCCCTTGATGAAGGACGGGTTGCAGGCCGATTTCTCCGGGATACTGCACAGGCGCTGAAGGTCCATGAGCAGCCGGGCATTTTCCAGTACCGCGGCCAGCTGGGCGCCGGTGGCCTTGAGGGCCGTGACATCGGTGGTGTCGAAATAGTCCGCCTCGGTATGCTGCACGACCAGCACGCCGATCTTGACCACGCCCTTTTGAATGGGGACGGCCAGAAAGGATTCGTAGGGCAATTCACCGGTTTCCGGAAAATAGCGGAAGTTCGGGTTCTGGTTGGCGTGTCCCTCGCGGACCGGTTGGCTGTTTGCCATGACCGTGCCCACCAGGCCCTGGCCGGAAGGCATGCGCACCCGGTCGACCGATTCGGGATTGAGGCCCACGGTGGCCTTGAGCACCAGTTCATCGGCGGTTTCGTCGTACAGGTAGATGGAGCAAACCGGCGTGCCCAGGTGTTCGGAAACCAGCATTACCGTGCGCTGGAGAAAATTTTCGATATTCTCGCTGCCGGTCACCAGGGCGGAAAGATCGCTCAGGTCGCACAGCATGTTCAACAGGTCTTTGCGTTTGGCGGTCATGGGAGCATTCTGCCTTTCCCATTTGCAAGGTCGTTTTGTCGATGGCGCGCTGCCGGCTCGTGTCGGAAGGGGCCTATTGCGCGATGGCATTCCGTCGTGCGAAGAGATGCCATGTCGGATATACATTTTTGCATCTATCGTGCCGCCGTTGGATCCAGATTACCCAAACCCTACTCTGGCAAGCTGTCAATGGCACTCCTGTCGGCGGCGGTCAATAACAAAATTGCTGCTTATCGGACAAAATTAATACGTTTTTGTAAAAAAGAAACGGCGCGTACCCCGTCATCGGTCATCCGTTATCCGTCTTCGCATGCCGTTCCCGTAAGCCGGCGGCCAAGGTGTCCATCATGATGGGTAACACGGTATATGGCTTGCATTAACTTGCATGAAAGGATACGCGTAACGCAGATATCGAACTTCTAAGGAAGTCATCCGAAATCAAGGTGACTTGGTGAGCACGAATGTTTCCCCGCAAGGGGGAGGCTGCTTTTTACGAATCCGTCAAATCTGTCCAGGAAAGTGCGGTGCCTACCATGACCCCCGTTCAACATGCAAGTACCAACGGAATGTATGCCCCGGGCTTTGAACACGACAGTTGTGGCGTGGGCATGATCTGTGACCTCCACAACCGCAAGAGCCACGGCCTGATCCGCGACGCCCTGAAGATCCTGACCCACCTGACCCACCGGGGCGCCTGCGGCTGTGATGAAACCACCGGAGACGGCGCCGGCATCCTCATGCAGAAACCCCACGGTTTCCTCGAGAAGGCGGCCTGGGAAGCCCACATTCACCTGCCTGATGAGCCTGACTACGCCGCCGGCCTGGTCTTTCTACCCCATGCCACCGCGCCGCGCGAGGCTGCCG